>CAYHYE010000011.1:9521-17750 GCA_964360755.1 Candidatus Woesearchaeota archaeon | reverse complement strand
ATAGTCAATTTTCCTCCTAGACAAATTGGACCAGCAACTTCTGAAGTTCTAACTCTAGGCGTTCCTGATAAAGATGGAGAATGTATTCTTATTCAACCTCAAAGAGATGTTCCTATAGGTGGAAAACTATATTAAAATTGGGAGTCGAGCAGTTTTGCTCGGAACGCTCCTTCCGCTTGTGATTCTTATAGGAGAGCCAAACATTTTGATAAAGACTGAATATTTATATATCAAAATTTTATATCTAATTGTTATGATTTTGAAGAAATATGGATAAAGAAGAAAAATTAAAAATGGAAATTTCACATATAGCTCGTCATCAGGAAATTGATAGATTTAATTATAATGATGCAAGAATTGTTTTTCTTGGGAGTCTAACTGCTATTTTAGCCATTATAACATTTCTTCAAAATATATTTTCAATAGATAAAGCTGTCACATTGAAACTTATTATTTATAACTTATTGTTTTTGACAGTTATAGGTTTGTCTGTTTATAACTTAATTAATTTACGAAGAGCTAACAAGCATTTCATGATAAGAGAGAGAATGATTGAGAGAAGATTGCTTCATTTTGATATAAAGAAAGATGATATAGATAAAGAGTTCAGACAAACCAGAAAAAATATGTGCTTATGATTTGTTAGGAACCCAAAAAACTATTTCTTTCACTTAGTTTCAAATTTAATATTTCATTTTTAAAATCCATTCCAATTATTTCTTAATCCTTGAGGAAGACCTTCTATAAAATCAACAATTGCTTCACTAAAACTATTAAGTAAGTTTTCAATAGCAAAAGTTTGATTTTCTAATTCATCAACTCTTG
The DNA here is from genome assembly GCA_964360755.1 of Candidatus Woesearchaeota archaeon. Classification (GTDB taxonomy): domain Archaea; phylum Nanobdellota; class Nanobdellia; order Pacearchaeales; family GW2011-AR1; genus JACPLR01. The sequence continues at coordinate 16,925 of CAYHYE010000011.1, read as the reverse complement.
ACTCTAATTCTGCAACACGTTCTTCTAAGTCTGGTTCTGGTTCACTCATATTAAAATTAGTTCTTGCTATATTACTTATTCTTACTTCATCTATAATTCCATTGAAATATTGATTGTGCCCTGGCTCTCCCCAACCCATATGAAGACCTTGACCAGTAACTAATATATTACCAGTTTTAGGCAATGAGCTATCTTCTAAACCATTTAGATAAATTTTAATGAAAGAACCATCGTAAGTGAGTGCAATATGATACCAAGTTCCCATTTCTAATTCAGTTATTCCATTAATATGTGTCCAGCCAGGACCTGCATAAACTCCACCCTCTATAACATTATTTCTAACAGAAAGAAAATAAGGACCATTTTTAGAAATAACCATTCCATCACTTTGTGAATTTCTTTTAATCCAAGCTTCTAAAGTTACTTCTGGAAGTTGACCTATACTTTGAGAATAAGGAACTCCAACAAAGTCATTAACTCCATCAAAATTCAAAGCATTGCCGAATTTGCCTTCTGTTGTCCACGTTGCACCATTAATTGTTCCAGGATTATTAGAAGTTTCATCAAAAATTGTACTTCCAGAACCTTCATTCATATGCCATAGAGCAGCAGTAAATTCATCTACTCCATATTCCTGTGCATTTACGTTATGGATTATAAAAACAGCTAAAACTAATATAAAAACAAAAATTAATACTTTTTTCATGGAGATTTAATGAGTAGCTTATATAAAAATATTATTGTATTATCCTTAAATAATAATTATACTTTTTAATAGATAAGGGACAATAATAAAGTATTTAAACTAAAAAATATTATAAAAGATATGAAAAGAGCTTTAAAAATAGGAATATTATTCTGGAATCATAATAAAGATTGTTCTCTTAGAGGGGTCTTTAATTTTATTAAGTTCTATTAAAATTACGATCATCTAAGGGATCGTGGATTAATTTTAACATGGCTTTTACATCAATATTAAGGTATGAAAGAGATATAAATAATCAAAGATATCTTAAATGTTTAGCAGAAGGAATGGGTGAGTGGATTGATGTAAAAGCATCAACTGGAAATATAAAAATATTAGAGCATAAAGAGGAAATTAAAAAAGAAATTAAACCATCTCCTTCATTAATGAATAATATGCTAGAAAAAATGAAAGCTATAGGTATAAAAGAAGATATATTGGTTGAATTTAAAAAAGTCTTTAAAAGAAATCCTTAAAATAAAAAGATTAGTTGTACTTATTTCTATTAAGGAATTTATTAATAAATTCTGAGTTTCCAACTTTATTTAAGTCACCACTAACGAAATATGTTTTTAAGTCAGACCTTTCTGAATTTGCGATTGTCTTAATCTTAGACCCAAGAGATTTATTCACACTCTCACTTAATAATAAAGCATCATTAGCGACATCAGAGATCTTTTTAACATTTTGAAATGAATTTCCTACTGGAGTAAATAAAAGTTTGCCGTCTTTCTTTTCCGCAATGATGTCTGCATCATCAACTCCAATCCCAAATTTAATTTTTGGAATGTATTTATTATTATGGTCTTTCAATTTTCTATAAATAGTATTAGCAAGTCCTACAACATTAATATTGTTATCAAAAGTCCTTGTAACAACAGGAGCAAAAATACCCATAATATGATCTTTAGTATGGTAAATTTTCCCATGAGCGCTAAAAATTAATTCTGGTATTTCATTAATTAAATCAGTTGCATTAGATTTATTCTTAGGAATCTCCTCACGATTTTTAATTTTTAAAGATAAAATAGATGCTTTCTGTTTATGTCCTTTAATGACTAAAGAACTATGTGCTGTATTTTCTGAAACACTAATAAAATCAGGTTTATTAGATTTATCTTCGCTAGTTGAAGTAGTTATAGGACTTACTCTTATTACTCCCTCATTTTTAATATTTTTCATTGAAAAAACAGATCTCTTATTAATTATTCGCATAGCTGAAATAAAAATAAATAATCCTAAAATTGCAATAACTACAACCCAAGAGAATATATATTTATTAAAAAAATTTAACCTTCCACTGCGATAACTTTTAAGTCCTATAACACTTCCTGTTAAAGAGGCAACTGCATCAAAACTAGCTTTCCCATCACTAACTTTAATTGTATAATTTCCATCTGGGGCCTCTAACCCGTATTCAACAACCCCTCCTAAACTTAAATTAGTAGCTAAAACTCTTGTATAATTCCCACCTATAGAGATTTCAATAAGTTTATCATAAGGAACATTCCCTATATTTCTTATAACTAAAGTATTATTAATCAATAAAAATTCTGCTTCTGTATTTTTATTTACATAAACTTGATAAACCGCTGAATTTAAGCCCTCTGATTGTGCACTAAGATTCCAATACCCAAAAGGATCATTTTTTCTAAATAAATAATAATTTGTCTTGCTAGTTTCTGAAAGAGAATTAAAAACTTGTTCACCTTCAGAATTTATAAATGTGAATGCTACAGGCCTTGAATCAATAGCAGAACTAGCTTGATCATAAAGATAAGATGTAAACTCCAAATTATTTCCTGGGAAAGCATTATTAGGAACATTAACAACTAAAAATCTTGGAACTTGTATAACATTAATAGAACTATTTCCAATATAAAAATTTGTGATTTCACCCAAATTGTCTTTTTCATAAGCAAAAATTTTAATCTCATAATCAGAAGAAGGAATATTATCTTGTAAAGAAAAATTTCCATTGAATTTTCCATCAATAATTGGAACAATTATTTCTAAATCATTATAAGGAAAACTAATTTCTGCAAAGCCATTTACATCATTTTTACTAGGTTTTGAAGCACTTCCTGTGAAAAATATAGATTCATTAGGCCTAAAGATATTATTATTCCAAATAATATTAACATTTAAAGAGTTTACAATGTTAAAATGTAAACTTTCTTTAGTTAATGAATTAAATGCCATGGATAAAAAACAATCTCCCTTAAGCTCACCTAAAAAACTTTTTTTTAAAGGAACGCTTATTTGAACAGCTGTTTCTCCCTCGTTAAGATAATCAAAAAAGACTATTTTCTTAGAATTATTACAAACTAAATCTACATTTAACCAGCCTTCATTACCATCAGATCCAATTAAAACATCAATTTTTTCTCCAAGATTATAAACTGAATTAGGTGGTTGAGAAAAAAAGACCTCTGCACTTGCAAAAGAGGCTACAAAACTAACAAATACAGCTAAAATTAATAATGTTACACCTTCTTTTTTAATCATAATTAATAAAATAGAAACAGCTATTTAAAGATTTCTTCATAATTGATTAAAATTGGATATCATCCTCACTTACATTAGACTTACTAGGATTAACATTAACCTCAGGGGGATTAAAATAATCGTAGACTTTTGGCAGACACCTTGCAACATCATCCAAATAAAAATATCCCTTAACTCCAAAAACAACATATTTCACATCAATAAGATTGGGAAGCTCCATAGTATAATCTGCATCAGCCACCAATACAGTATATATTGGTTTTCCATCACTAAATATTTTAAGCAATTGTGGAGAAGAATTGGGAATTAAGTTATCAATAAGAAGATCTTTTTCAAGACTAGATACATTTATAGGAACAGCTTCTTTATTTGAACCTTGTAAAGCAATTAAAATAAAAGGAGCCAAAAGCCGTTCTTTTGTCTCATAATCACTATAAAATTCATCTCCTTCTGTTATTCTTGTTTCAAATTTTCTACGATACATTAAATTTGAATAAACAAATAGTTTTTAAAATTATATATAGTTTAATATCAGAGTCATCAACATCTTTATAAAATACTCTAACTTATTAATAAAATGACAAAAAAAGTGGTTTTTAATCCCTGGGAGGTTTCAGGAGAAGTAAACTATAATAAACTAATAAAAGAATTTGGAGTAAGCAATTTAAAAGAACTTCCAGCTGTTTTTAATGAAAATATTTTATTCAGAAGAAAAATTGTTTTTGCTCATAGAGATATACAAAGAATTTTAGAAGCAGTTAAAAACAAAAAACCGTTTGTTATGATGACTGGATTAATGCCTAGCGGAAAATTTCACATAGGACATATGATCTTAGCTAAACAAATGATTTTCTGGCAGAAATTAGGCGCTAAAATTTATATTGCAGTTGCAGATATTGAAGCTTATAATACAAGAGCACAGAATTTAGAGGAAAGCAGAAAAATTGCTTTAAAAGAATATATCACTAATTATTCAGCATTAGGTTTAAATTTAAAAAAAGCTGACATTTATTTCCAAAGCAATAGGTCAGATAATGCTAAAAAATCCAATGCTTATTACAAATTGCAAAATCTCTTATCAAGATATGCAACTTTTAATGAATTTAAAGCAGTTTATGGAGATATAACTCCTGGAAAAATGCTTTCATCTTTATTACAAGCATCTGATATGTTGCATCCACAGCTTCCAGAATTTGAAAAACCTATTCCTGTCTTAGTTCCTGTTGGGATAGATCAAGACCCGCATTTAAGACTTGCAAGAGATATTTCACAAAGAGTTAAAGATTACAAATTTATACAATTATCGTCGACATACCATTTATTTGCTCCAGGATTAAATTCAGGAAAAATGTCATCTTCAGATCCAAATTCTTATATTGCAATGACCGATTCTCCAAAAGAAGTTGAAACAAAAATAAAAAAATATGCTTTTTCAGGAGGACAGGCAACACTTGAAGAACATAGAAAAAAAGGAGGTAATCCTGATATAGATGTTTCATTTCAATACCTTAAAATGTTTTTCGAGCAGGATGATAAAAAACTTGCAAAAATTGAGCAAGATTATAGATCAGGAAAACTTTTAACAGGAGAATTAAAAGAATACACAATTAAAAAAATCAATGCTTTTTTAAAAGAGCATCAAGAAAACATGAAAAAAGCTGAAAAAGACGTTGAGAGAATGTTTAGTTAGGATTTCTAATCCAACAAATTCTTTTTCAATTTTGTCTTCAGCGAAAACAACCTCTGATGGTTTTAAGAATCTCATACTAGTATTTCTTTCTGTTTATAAATTTTTTTGCAGATTCTGGGCTCCAAATATAAACTAAAATTCCATCTTTACTTATTGCTATTTTGTTTATACTTTGCAAATAATTTAAGATAACTAAATAAGTTTGCCACATAACTTTTTTAGGTAATTTTTTCCATAGTTCTGTTCTATTGAATTCTCCGCTATATTTCTCAATATTTCTTTCTACCATTAAAACAGTTTCTAAAGTAGGGCTTCTTGCTATTGGATTTATTGTTTCAGTTTCCACAATATATCATATATCAATTGATATATAAATACTTCATTTTTATATGAAAACAATTGTTCTTGTTATTTTGACATTTTAATTAGGATTAATTATAAGAAATAATTATGTAATTATAAAGTAATAACAATAGAAAGGTTTATAAATAACTTCTTCTCGGTAAAGGAATGGTAAACAAATGGATAAAGAAACCCAATCCAATTAATAATGAAAGCATTTATTTAGTAGGTGATAGAAGATATAAAGGGAATGGGGATTCTAATGGAAACGGACATTCTAATGGGAACAGATATGTTAATAAATATAATAGTGGTAATGGTAATAATGGTAGTAATAAAGAAGGTGTTGTAAATATGGTTATATTAGAAGAAAACATTGTACCAAAAGAAAAAACAGTTCTAGAATTATTTGCTAAAAAACGTGATATTGACCCATTTTTTAAATTATATAAAATAAGGGATGAGTTAGAAAAATGTAGATCAGAGGAAAAACACTTAACAAAAGAAGAATATTCGAGATGGAGAGTTCTAGGAAAGGAAATTTCAGAAGAATATGCAAAGGATAGTGTAAAAGAACAGGTAAAAAATTCTGGTTATGGAGAAGAATATATTGAAGATGTTCTTAGTGAGCTTAATTCTTATTTAAGAGCAGAGCATAAAAGATTACAGGACGAAATTTACCATAATACATCTTTAGATATAGTTCTTGAAAACAGACAAAGAGGAATTAAACAATCTGGAGATATTGAGACAAGGTTAAGAGATATTAATGGATATTTAAACGTTGCAAATGAAAAAAATAAAGCAAGAGATAAAGAAAAAACTGAAGAGATTAAATCATCTTTTGATGGATTTTTTCATAATAAAAATATAGAATTTGGAAGATATTTAGAAGATGCTAGTAAGATATCTTCTAATGTAATTAAATATATGGAGGAAGCTACAGGTGGAGAAGTAACTGAAGCCCATAAATCAGATTCACAAGAAACTGTTACTAAAAAAGGTGGATGGTTAAGAAAAATGGGAAAAGTTGCAGCAGGAGTTGCTGTTGCAGCTGCTTCATTAGGATCAATATTTGCTTATGCAACATCTATTAGAAATCATGAAAAAACTCATGAAAATTTGCCACAAAAAACAGAAGTCGCAGAATTCCCTAAAATTAATTATGATCCTCAAAGTAATGTTAATAATATGAATAGCCAAAATATAAGAGGGCCCTTTATGTTAGAGAGTATTCTAAACAAAGAGATAAGAATAGAAGATTACAGTAAATAAAATTAATTTCTTATTGTGAGCTTGACATTAATTTGTCAAATTTAAGATCATAAAATCTTGTAATTTTATTATTACCAACATGTCTATGTTTCGGGACTACGCCTTCAGCCCAATAAGGTTTTGGTACACTAGGCTCAACCCAATAATGGGTAACTTGATCAACAGAACCGTCTAAAATTAATTTTGATGCAGTTTCATAACATTTTTCCCAAATTCTTTTTGAATAATCAGTATCATCATATAAAGGATTAACAACTAGTCCAAAATTAGGATCATTCTCATTAAAACAATTATATTGATAAGACCCTTTTTTATTTTTATCAAAAAGAACCTGCTTTAATGAAGCTTTTGTTTTTTCTTTCCTTGTTAAAGCAGAACTTCCGACTAATTTAAGGTATTTGTCATCTTGTGAAAATTCTCTTGCTTCCCCATATAACATTCTTGCTAATTCCAAAGTATCAGAACCATCACCTAATGGAATAACACCAGGATTTTCAATTTCTTCAGTTGGAATTAGTTCTGCAAGATAAATTTCTTTTGATTCAATAGGAATTAATGGCTGATTATCATTAAATGAAGGATCAATATTTCTATTTAATTTTCCAGTTGATAATATATTAGAATGAGCAATCAATGGCAAAGCAGCTGCTAAAGATACTTCTAAAAATTCTCTCCTAGACAAATCTTCACTAGAAATTGCTTTAGGAACCAAATATGGTATTGCTGCAAAATCAAGCAAAGTCTTTTTTATTCTATTCATTGTAACTCCTTAAAAGTAATCATATTTAAATCTTTCTATTAAAATTAAATTCTTAGAAATAACTCATTTTTAAATTTTATTGTA
>CAYHYE010000011.1:7283-9421 GCA_964360755.1 Candidatus Woesearchaeota archaeon | reverse complement strand
TGTATAGAAAAAAATATATAGAAGTCTTGGTTATTTATTATATGGAACATATAAATAAAAAAACTGAGAAATATAAAATTTATTCAGTAGTATATATCAGAGAAGATGGACAAGAATTTGTTGATTATATAGCTGCTGATAAAATAGGAAATGCATTTAAGTTAATAAAAATGTTTAAGGTAAATGTTAATTTTAGTTCTTTTAAAGAATTAAGCAGAGAAGAAGCTGAAAATAATGCTCCTAATTTTTCAGAGTTTGTTAAAAGAGGAGAAAAACTTAGTATAGATGGAACTTGGTTCTTAGGCAGCAGGAAGTTGGAGCGTAAAATTGATTCCATCGTAGGGAATTAATTAATCTTATAAAGCCTAACTTTTAAATAACCTATTTCTCTAAATAATATATGAAAATCATAACTTTGCATTCAGATTATATAAAATTTAAGCCATTGAAAAAAGCAATTAAATCCATAGAACTAGCTGGAAAAGACCTTAAAGAAAAAATTGTTAAAGATACTTTAGTTGTCCTCACAGCTGTTGAAAAAGGTGATACTAAAAATACTGTAAAAAAACTAGTTTCTGAAGTAAAAGATATTGCTTCACAAGTTAAATCAAAATCTATAGTTTTGTACCCATATTCTCATTTAAGCAATAATTTAGCAAGTCCTAACGAAGCTTCTAAAATTTTAGATGAAGCTTTTAAATCTCTTAAAAAAACATTCAAAAAAATTGAGAAAGCGCCTTTTGGATATTACAAAGAGCTTGAATTAAAAGTAAAAGGTCACCCCCTAAGCGAGTTATCAAGAGAAATAAAAGATGATGAAAAAGAAGAAAAAGGTGCAAAAAAAGTAAAAGAGGAAATTGGTGAAGAAAAATATGATACAAAACAACTTCTAAGAGAAATCTCAAAATCAAAACTTGACACTTCTAAACTAAAAGAAAACGACCATAGGATTTTAGGACAGAAATTAGATTTATTTTCTTTTAGTGATGTTTCTCCTGGGAATATATTTTGGCACAATAATGGATTAATAATTTTTAATGAATTAAAAAATTTTGTAACTGAATTACTAAGAAAATTTGAATATCTGGAAATAGCCACCCCCCAGATTTTAGACAGTAAATTATTCAAAATATCTGGGCATTGGACTCATTATAAAGAAAATATGTTTTTAACAAAATATGAGGACAGAGATTTTGGAGTAAAACCAATGAACTGCCCGGGAGCAATGCTTGTTTATAAAAACAAACAAAGATCTTATAAAGACCTGCCTTTAAGATTTGCAGAATTCGGACTTGATCATAGAAAAGAATTATCAGGAGTCTTAGCAGGATTGTTTAGACTTATCCAGTTTACACAAGACGATGCCCATATATTCTGCACTCGTGAACAAATACAGTCAGAAATAGAATATATGCTAGAAATGATCAAAATTATTTACAAAGACAAATTCAATTTTGATTATTCATTTGAATTATCAACAAGGCCTGAAAAATTCATGGGAGATAAAAAAGACTGGGATTATGCTGAAAAAATACTTGAAGAAGTGCTGAAAAAATCAAAAGTAAAATATATTGTAAAAAAAGGAGATGGGGCTTTTTACGGTCCAAAAATAGATTTACATATAAAAGATTCATTAGGAAGAAACTGGCAGCTTTCAACTATACAATTAGACATGCAAATGCCAAAAAGATTTGAGCTTGGATATATAGATAAAAATAACAACATCCAAATACCATTTGTAATTCATAGAGCAATTTTAGGAGCTATTGAACGCTTTATAGGGATTTTATTAGAACATACAAATGGAAATTTGCCAATATGGCTTTCTCCTATACAAGTAAGAGTAATAAACTTTACAGATAGAAATAATCAATATGTAGAAAAAGTTGTAAATGAAATAAAGAAATCAGTTAAAAATATAAGAATAGATATAGATTTGCAGTCAGTTCCACTAGCTGGGAAAATTAGAAATGCAGAATTAATGAAAATTCCTTATATTATAGTTGTAGGCGACAAAGAAGAAAAAGAAAAAACAATTGCTGTAAGAAAACGTGGAAACAAACAAATTGAAAATTTAAGTATAGAAACTTTTATTAATAATCTTAGCGAAGAAATAAAAGAAAGGAGATAAAATGAAA
>CAYHYE010000011.1:5084-7183 GCA_964360755.1 Candidatus Woesearchaeota archaeon | reverse complement strand
ATAAAATGAAAATACAACCATATATTGAAAAGTTGAATAAATCTAATGAATTTAAAAATTTTAAAGCAAAAAATCCGGACTCTTATTTTTCAGCAGGATTTTTTGTTCTTGATTTTATAAATAAAAAAAATATGCATCAAATAGATTATTTTATTCCTGAAAAAAATAAAATCCAGACATTTATTTTAGATGATAATAAAATTATTTCAAAGGAATCTGAAGTTATAAATAAAAAAATTCCTAAAAAAATTGAATCTAATATTAACTTAGATTTGGATATTTTAAAAGGTTTAGTGGAAGATGAAATGAAAAATAGAACAATAACAAATAAAATTCAAAAAATAATTGCTATAATAGAAAATGTAAATGGAAAATTAATTTGGAATTTAAATTGTATAGCGAATGATATGGGAGTTATGAAAGTCCATATAGATGACAAAGATCATTCAATATTAGAATTTGAAAAAATTAATTTATTTGATATTATGAGAAAATCATAATAATTTTAATGGTCGCATTCTAAAAGGAACTATTTCATGCTTTTTTGATTGACTATTTAAAGCATAAAAACCTTCTGAATCTTCTAGTAAAAAAACCCTTGCATATTTCATAGGATTTGATAAAACTCCTGGAATTAAAAATATTTCTCTAAAACTAAAATTAAGTCTATTAACCTTATCAAATAAAATTTCTAATTTTCCTTTTTTTGAATTTGATTCTTTGCCAATATAAATCACTTTTCCCATTTTACCAGGATCAAAATATTCATTTACTTTATTTAAATGAGGAATACGATTAAAACTCCATTTAGGATTCCATATCCCATATAAAACATACTTATTTGAAGGCAAACCATTAACTAGGTTATATAAATCATTTCCTTCTAATGGTAAACCTTCTAATGGTAAAATTGCCATTGCTAATGGCAAAAAACTGTTTTCTAAATAATAAAAATTCTTAGAGTAATCAAACCTAACAATATGTCTTACATTTTCAAATGCATTGTTTACAAAAATCCTTCTTTTATCATCTACAAGCTCGGCTAATGAGGTATGTTCATCTACTTTTTCTAAAATATCAACAACAGTGAGTTTTCCTTCAAGATAATGTAATAACATAAAATTTCACAGAAAACCAAATTTTTAAATATTGTGTTATATTTTAAAACTAATGGAATATAGAAAAGCAGTGTTTATAGTTGTCTATAGAAAAGAAAAAGATAAACTTCTTTATTTATTATTAAAAAGAAAACTTCATTGGAAAGGATGGGAATTTCCAAAAGGCGGCTTAGAAAATAAAGAAAATGAAAAAAAAGCTGTTTTAAGAGAGCTAAAAGAGGAAACAGGACAAATTTCAATAAATATTCTTAAACATAAACATAAAGGAAGTTATAGATATAAGAAAAAGTTAAAAGATAGGAAATACAAAGGTCAAACCTATAATCTTTATTCAGCAGAAATAAAAAGCAAAAAAGTAAAAATTGATAGAAAAGAGCACTCTGCATATATTTGGCTTGATTTTAATAAAGCAGTTAAAAGATTAAGATGGTCTAATCAAAAGAAATGCTTGAGAATTATTAATAGGGAAATATCAAAGCAATAAGTTTAATAATTTAATTTAATTAGCTATTTTATGAGAAAACTATTTAGGTTTAGACATCATAAATTAATTATATTAATACTTATAACTATCTTATCTTATATTATCTTTTCAAATGAAAGTGTAGTAAATTATACATCAAGCCTAGGAAAAACTTTTGGTTATATTGGTATATTCTTAGCAGGATTTTTATTTTCCTTTGGGTTCACAGCACCCATATCAATAGGATTTTTCTTAACATTTCAAAATAACAATATAATATTAGCTTCTTTAATAGGATCTTTAGGATCTGTGTTATCTGACTACATTATATTTAAAACAATTAAAATGTCTTTTATTGATGACTTTAAAAGATTAGAAAAAACAAAAATTTTCAAAGAAATAAATAGCATTACAAACCATAAAATACCAAAAAAACTAAAATATCATTTAATGTATATATTTGCTGGAGTTTTAATAGCAACCCCTTTACCAGATGAATTTGGTGTAACAATGCTTGC
>CAYHYE010000011.1:0-4984 GCA_964360755.1 Candidatus Woesearchaeota archaeon | reverse complement strand
TTTTTATTATAAATTATATATAATATAATGAATAAATATTTAATAAGACCAAAAATAATTACAAAAAATGATAAATGCTATAAGCATAGAAAAATTAATTATACAATCCTATTACTTACTAGGAAAAAGAGATGAAAATACAGAAATTTCTTTTGAAGAATTACACAGTGAAATAGCAGATGATTCCGACCACCATAGAACTCGTGTAGGCTACATGAGTTGTGATAGAGCAAAAGTATTTCAATGGAATGGAAAAATATGGGCTGTTTCAAAAAGGATTAAAACTGGACAATATCCTGGAAGTGAATATATTATGGATATCGTTGCTGTAAACTTAGAAAGCAGAAAAAATTTAGAAAAGGATATTCAAGAAGCACTTGGAAAAACTTACAGATTTAGAAATTCTTTAGTTATAGGTAGAAAAGACGGAGTGTTACTAACTTCAGGAAAGCGAGGAAGATTTGGCCCTATAATGTTTAATATAATAGGTCAAAATATAGTAAATTTTATTGCAGAAGAAACTAAATACGATAATGAAACGCTTGATGCTGATTCATTATGTTCAAACGAGCCGAGACTTAATTGTATAAAATCTAGGACATATAAACCAGAATTTTCAAAATTTTTAGCAGAAACATATAAAAAAGTTTTAAAATCTTGTTAGTTTTTATTTCTCAACAATTAAAACTAAATTCCTTGCATCGATATTATTATGCTTGAAAATTTTAAATCCAGCATTTTCAAGCTCATTTTTTAGCTCATCAAAATCATATAAATAATAATATCTTAAAACTTTTTCCTCATGAGTATCATTTAAATTCCATCCAACAAATTTCTCCTTTGGTTTATTTTTCCATCTTTTTGAATTTTTATTCCAGACAGTTATTATTAATTTTCCTTTAGGCTTTAAAATTCTATAAATTTCACCAAAAGTTTTTTGTCTTTTTTCCTTGCTTTCAATGCAATGTAAAGTTGTAATGCAAATTATTTTATCAAAAAATTCACTTTTAAATTCTGTATCCCAAACATTTGCTTTTTTCAATTCAATATAATTTTTTTTGCGGGCAAATTTCAACATTTCTTTAGAAAAATCAACTCCATACCATTCCCCTTTATTAATAAAATTTCTCCCGCTTCCACAGCCCAAATCTAAAACTTTATCATTATCTTCAACAAATTTCTCAACTAAGTTATCTTTATCTCCAAAGCTCTCAGTTTTATGTTCATGCCATAAAGGAGCTATCTTATCCCAAACTTTTTCCTGGTCCATATTATTCAATTATTAAGCAAATATAATTAAAAGCATTTTTATACTTTAATCTTTCTATAATTATATGAAATTACCTTTACAAAACGAAGTAAGAAAGCCGACAAAAACTCTAGCAGGAGTTACGCCAATAGCTGTTATGTGTGAACCTAGGCCTTGTTCTCATGGAGTCTGCAGATATTGTCCTGTATTTGATGTTCCTCAAAGCTATACACCTTTATCACCCCCTGTATTAAGAGCTAAAAGATATGAATATGATCCCTATGGACAAATTGAATCAAGACTTAATGCATTCAAACTAATGAATCACCCGACTAATAAAATAGAAATGATTATTTTAGGAGGAACTTTTCTAGATTATCCAGTTGAATATCAATATAATTTTGTAAAAGGAATTTATGACGCATTAAATGGATTTAAATCTCCAAATTTAGAAGAAGCAAAAAAATTCAATGAAACTGCAAAGCATAGATGTGTTGCTTTATGTATTGAAACTCGGCCTGATTTTGCAGGAGAAAAAGAAATTAAAAGAGCTTTGGATTTTGGTTGTACAAGAATGGAAATAGGTGTGCAGATTTTAGATGATGAAATCTATAAGCATATTAACAGAGCACATACTGTTCAAGATGTAATTAATGCAACAACTAATTTAAGAAACGCAGGATTTAAAATAGGCTATCATATAATGCCAGGACTTCCTAAAAGCTCACCTGAAAAAGACTTGAAATTATTCAAATTGCTCTGGAAAGATGAAAATTATAAGCCTGATCAATTGAAAATTTATCCAACACAAGTTATAAAAAACACAGGATTAGAGAGAGATTTTAAATTAGGAAGATTCAAACCTTATGATTTAGAACAAACAAGAGATTTGTTAATTCAAATGTTTAAAATAATTCCAGAATACTGCAGAACAATGAGAGTTATGAGGCAGTTTGCTCCAGAACATATTGTTGCAGGCACAACTAGAATAAGTTTAAGAAAAGATTTAGATGAAGAATTAAGGGAAAAAAATATTGAAATAAAAGAAATAAGATTTAGGGAAATAGGGCATGCTAAAAAATATGCTAAAGAAATAGATAATAAAATTGAAATAAAAACTATTGAATACAAAGCATCTAATGGAAAAGAATTTTTCATTCAAGCTATAAATAAAGACAATATATTATTTGGCTTGTTAAGACTTAGAATTCCAGATAATTTAGAAAATCCAATGATTAATGAACTAAAAAACTGTGCAATTATAAGAGAGCTGCATGTTTACGGACAGTCAATAAGCATAGGAGAAGAAAATGAAAAAAACGAATTTGCAATCCAACATAAAGGCTTGGGAAAAGAATTAATGCAAAAAGCAGAGGAAATTGTTAAATCAGAAAATAATAAAAATATAAAAAAAATCGCAGTTATATCTGGAGTTGGAGTTAGAGAATATTATAGAAAGCTAGGCTATAATCTAGCTAATTGGTATATGATTAAAGAAATATAATTAAGAGGAATATTCTGAAATGACGTCATACAATTTCCTATATTCACAATTTAATTCCCAAGAGCAAAAATCAATAAAAGCATTATAATTTCCTGGTCTGAATACTTCTCTATTTAAAGGCCCAAAAAGAGGAAAACAGTTATAAACTTCTATAAGACCATTTTCAAGAGATGTTAAAGTAGAAGCTTCTTTAATCATCCTTAAAGTAGGAATTAAACAATTATCTATATCATCTCTTACATATTCATTAGCAAATCCTTTATCAAAAATCGCAAATGGTTGACTAAAAAGCCATTTTAAAAAAAATGAAACATCTTTCTTGTCCATTGTCTAATTTTTAAAATATTTAATTTAAAAATATTGTTATAATTAATAAAATTAATTAAAATAAAAAATATATAATTTTAAGCAGCTGTAGCAGAATCTGCTATTGCACAAGTTTTCCCATCAATAACTGCAGCAACTTCTACTTTATTACCAGCAGCTATTGTTGTAGAAAGTGTAGCAGTTTGCCCAATTCCTAAACCAGCACCAAATGTTGTATTTGAAAAATCAGTTCCTCCAACAAAAACTTTAATCTTATCCAAAGCAGCTGAGCCATCTGTTCTTTTAACAGTAACTGAACCTTGCGGCGCTGGTGGTACTGGTATTGCTGCACCTACAACAACACTTTCTATTGAGAGAGTAGTAGTTAAACAATCAGCAGATCCTTCAATAGCACCTGAACCTTCATTAATAAAATTAATTACAACAACCCATATAACACCTATTGCTGCAATAACCAATAAAATCAAAAGAACTGCTGTTATCACCCCAGACACTCCTTTTTTATTCATCACCATAATAATATATGTTTTTTGCATTTATAAAGCTTACGCAATTTCATAAGCTCCTATATCAACTATATTAAATAAGTGGCTATATTGTACTTCCATCTTTGTAAGTATTAATTGCATTTTTTGTAGCTCTATATTTATGAGCATCAGCTTCTGGTTGATCTTGGTATTCTAATACTCCCCATGAACCAAACTTATCAGGTTTAAATGCATAATTAAAGTGAGCTAATAAATTCCCCCCTTCCTGAAACCATATTAAATACATTTTATTATAAAGATCTTCTATTCTTGGATCTCTATTAGCTGCTAGCAATTTATTAACGAGATTTGCATCATTTGTAAATTCAAAAGCTGCAACTATATGCTGTCCACCTTCATAAGCAATAAGTTTAACTCCATAACTATTAGCAATTTGTTTGTTAATTTGAATATTTGGTTTAGTTGAATTAAATAAGTGATCTTCTGCTTTATCTAAGACTTGAGAAACTGTTAAAGCACTATAAGTTTGATTAAGTGCTTGATTTCTAATTGTTTCTCCAAAATAAGTTGTTATAGCTAATGCATCTGGTTTTCCAATATCTCCATAAGGATTTGCACCAGTATCATTAAAATAACCCATTAATATATTAGAATGCGCAGTTTGAACAGAGCCTGCATCTAATCTTCCTCCTGCAACTTTTACTAATCTATTTGCATCAACTCCAAACTCTTCTTCAAATATTTTAAATATTTCTGCAGATCTTTTTGCTTGATATTTAAATCCTGATTTTGTACTATCACAGCTTCCACCAGCATTTGTAACTTTTGTTATGGGATCATTACAACCTTGTTGTTGTATCCAAGTTGTTTGAGAGAATTGAGTATTCCATAATTCATTTGAATATTCAATATAAACTTTTTTATCAGGCTCTAATTGTTGTTTAACTGTTATTGCAAACTGTCTTATATAATTATCATCTGCTAAATGAGGAATATTAAACCAAGGATCTGCATCTAAGACATTAGCTAATTCAATTTGGTATTCTAATGCAACTCCATTTGGATGTGATTGAGTAAAATAAGTTTTAAGAGTTCTTGAACTAGTACTTGGATTTTCATTTGTTTTTTGAAAATCCATAAATCTTATAGCTCCAACACCTTGGAGTCTTTGTAAGAATAATGGATGAAATGTTTGGGTTTGGTATGTATTTTCAAATCCAGGACTAATTACTCTTATATTTCTAATAGGATCATTGACATTAGATCTTTTAATTACTATATGAAGTCCTCCGCCAGTTGTTGGAGATGAAACTCTTATAACATATTTTTTAAGAGTTATATCTTTAGTTATAACTTGAGAACTTAAATCAAAATCTAAATCTCCATCACCATCATAAAAAACAGTATAATCTCCAG
>CAYHYE010000010.1:9129-17771 GCA_964360755.1 Candidatus Woesearchaeota archaeon | reverse complement strand
CCTGCTTTTCAGGCAAGTAGGTTAAAAGTTGTTGAGGCTCTAAGAAAATGATATATGATTATTTTATACTGGCATTGAAAAACTTGAGAAAAAGAAAGTTAAGAAGTTGGTTAACTATATTAGGAATAATTATATCGGTTGCAACAATATTTTCTTTAGTCAGTCTTTCACTTGGATTAGAAAATGCTGTAAAAGAACAGTTTAAGCTTTTTGGAAGTGATAAAATTTTTATTGAACCAGAAGGACAATTTGGAAGTCCTGGCAGCGGAGGAGCTGTAGTTTTATCTGATAAAGATCTCAATGTTGTAAAAAAAGTTCCAGGAGTTAAAGAGGCTATAGGGTGGGTTGGAGCTCCTGCTAAAATAGAATATAAAGATGAAGTCAAATTTTTAACAGTTATTGGAACTGATACTAAAGGAATAGACTTATTTGTTGAAGTCGGAGCTTATAAAATTGATGAAGGCAGATTTTTAGAAGAAGATGATAAAGAAATAATGGTCGGATCTTATTATAAAACTAATAAGATATTTAAAAATCATATAAGTGAAGGTGATGAAATAAAAATAAATGAAAAGGAATTAGAAATAAAGGGGATTTTAAAGCCAATTGGAAATCCTGGAGATGATTCTTTAATTTACATGCCATTAGATGAATTTAAGAAATTATTTAATACTGGAAACAGAATAGATATAATTGTAGTGCAAATAGAAGAAGGAGAAGAAATAAAGGAAGTTGCAGATAGTTTGGATAGAAAATTACAGAATTTTAGAAATGTTGATGAAGATACAAAAGATTTTACAATAACAACTCCTGAAGAAATACTTGAAATTTTCGGAAATGTTTTAGCAATTATTACAGGATTTTTAATAAGTGTCGCTGCAATATCTTTAATTGTTGGAGCTATTGGCATAACTAATACAATGTACACAAGTGTTTTAGAAAGAACAAAAGAAATTGGAATAATGAAAGCTGTTGGAGCTAAGAATTATGATATATTAATGATATTTTTAATTGAATCAGGACTTTTAGGTTTAATTGGAGGAATTATAGGAATAATTTTAGGATTTGGAATATCAAAATCAATTGAAGTTTTTTCAGCACAAAATTTAGGAACTAATTTATTGCAAGCTTCTGCTCCATTTTATTTAATTTTAGGATGCTTAGCATTTGCCTTTTTAACAGGCGCTATTTCAGGAACTTTGCCTGCATTGAGAGCAAGTAGAATTAAAGTCGTTGATGCTTTAAGGTATGAATAACAAAGACACTATGTTTCTTTCCACAAGAAACTTTTATGGTTTCTTGGGACCAGAGAAGCTTTGCTTCTCTTGGTGTTGAATCTTCCTTTAACAATATGCATTGAATTGTAAAAATATTTAAAAAGTATTAAGATAAAACGCATTTATGGAAATTAATTTAGCTTATAGAATAAAAAGACTTTTTCGTGGAGAAAGTGGAATAGTAGAAAGTGTATCAGTAAGTTTAAAAGATTCTACACTTCCGGATTTTATATTTGACAAGAGGTGGCATTATGGACCTGATAAGGATGATTACAAAACTACTCCTCAAAAAGTAAGTTTTAGAAACCCTTTAGGAGAATTAGTTACCATGCCAGCCCCGCTAACATTTGAAGAAGTTGCCAGATTTGATAAATCTGAACCAAGAGAATTTGTTAGAGTTTATAAAAGATATTTAGCTGGAGATAGATTTCCTTGATAAGTACCATTATATTTAAAAATGCCAATTATTTAAAAATACTAATTTAATAATTTATTAGAGGTGGTAAATGAAAAAGTGTATGTATTGTAAAAATAAACTTTCTGAAGAAGCTGTAATAGAAGTTTGCGATCGGTGCGGATTAGGAGTTTGGGGAGCAAATATGTTTAATACTATTAAAAGAAACATGCAAGAAGCTCATGAGAAAGGAGATATTTAGCTATCTATTTAAAACTCAGCATTATATCAATCAAAGCCTTTAAAAAGACATTATTTTTAAATAATTCATATATATTATTATAAACTATACAAAATGCCAAATAGAAAAAAAATTAGAGAAAGGGGAAAAATAAGATTTAGTGAATACTTTAAAGAATTAAATGAAGGAGATAAAGTCTCTATTGTAAAAGAGCGCTCAGAAGCTTCAAGCTTTCCAAAAAGAATTCAAGGCCGTACAGGTGTGGTAATAGGAAAAAAAGGAAAATCTTATATAATAAACCTTAAAGAATTAAATAAAGAAAAAATCTTCATAATTAAACCAATTCATTTAAAACGATTAAGAATGACAAAATGATAAAAGAAATACAACCAATAACTTTAATAGAAACTAAAAAATCCATAGAGGAGAATAATGGTAGAGAAGATATTTTACCTTATTTAAAAAAGTTTATTAAAGTTAAAATTAAAGACTGTGAACAAATGAAAAAAGAATTAAAAGAATTAAATAACCATAAATTAAAAGAGGATTATATAGTGAAAATTATAGATTTCTTGCCAGAAGATGCTTCTGATTTAAATAAGATTTTTATAGATGTTTCTTTAGATGAAGATGAAATTAAACAAATTACAGGTATTGTTGCAAAATACAAGTAGGAATGAAAATGAAGCAGAAAGAAGAATATGCAATTATATTAGATTACCTTCCTTATGGTTATCCATTAGAGGGAAAAATGATGCCTATAGCTCAAGCTATTGGTGAAAATAATTTTACTCTTCTTCAACTAATTCCAAGAAAAGGAGTTTCTTTAGAATTAAAAGAAAAGGTTTACATTGGTGAAGGTAAGAGAGATAAAATATATTATATATTAGGAAGACTACCTAATGATAAGCTAACTGAAAATGCGAAATTACAATTAGAGGAATTTATAGACAGTGTAATAAAAGAAAAAGAAAAAGAGTTTATAGATTTCTTCAATTCTTCAACAGCCATAAATACTAGGATACACCAAATTGAACTGCTTCCTGGATACGGAAAGAAACATATGAAGGAAATCCTTGAATCTAGAGAAAAAAAATTATTTGAATCGTTTGAAGATTTAAAAAAGAGAATTCATAATTTACCTGATCCAAAAATTGCTATTCAAAAAAGGATAATTCAAGAATTAACTGGGAGGGAAAGAAATAGACTTTTTGTAAAATGAGCATAGAAATATCACAAGAAATTAAGGAAAAAAAAGAAAAGGAAAGACAACAGTTAATCTCACTTATACGTATACATAGCACAGACATACCTGAAGAAAAAAATGTATACTCAGGATTAGCAAGAATAAAAGGAATTTCTTTTACTATGTCTAGTGCTATTTGCCATATATTGAAAATTAAAAGAAATAAAAAAATTAAAGAGTTAACTAAAGATGAAATAAAAACTATTGAAGAAGCTATAAAAAATCCACAAGTTCCAGATTACCTGAAGAACAGAAGAAACGATTTTGAATCTGGAAGTAGCTCACATTTATCTATATCAGCACTAGATTTACAAAAAGAATTTGATATTAAAAGATTTAAAAAAATTAGATCTTATAAAGGAATGAGGCATGCTAGAGGATTGCCTGTTAGAGGGCAAAGAACTAGAAGCCATTTCAGAAGGCGTGGAAAGAATAGAGTTATAGGAGTTATGAAAGCTAAAAAATGATCAGAAAAAAGAAAAAATTTGAAAGACCTAGGAAACTATTTGATATAGTTAGAATTAAGTCTGAAAATTCAATAGCTAAAAAATATGGATTAAAAAATAAAAGAGAGATTTGGAGAACTATTGCAAAATTAAAAGAAATTAGGACAAAAGCTAAAAAACTTGTTAATCAAGATTATATGAAACAACAAGAATTATTAGAAAAATTAAATAAAATTGGCTTTAAAGTTAAAAATATTCTAGATGTTCTAGCCTTAACAGAAGAAGATGTTCTAAGAAGAAGGTTGCAAACTATTGTACTTGAAAAAGGAATTGCAACAACAACTAAGGGAGCTAGGCAATTAATCACCCATAAACATATCTTAATTAATGGAAAAATTGTAAATGCACCATCATATTTGGTTAATGTAGATGAAGAAGAAAAAATCTCAGCTAAAAAAATAAACTCTAAAATTAATAAGACTAAAACGGAGCTAGTTGCAAATGAATAAACAAGAGCAAATAATGGAAAAAATTAGTGAAAAAATTAAAAATATAGACGAAGAACCAAAAGAAAAAAATCAAAAGAAAAAGAAAGAATATACTGGAATTCTTCATATATACTCATCTTTTAACAATACAATAGCTAATGTTACTGATTTATCTGGAAGCACTATTTCTAGATACACTGGGGGAATGATTACAAAACAAGATAGATTAAAAGCAAATCCTACAACTGCAATGTTTATTGCAAAAAAAATTGAAGAAGATCTTAATAATATAAATATGAAAAATCTTTATATTAAAATGAGGGGAAAAACTGGAAGCATTGGTATTGGTCCAGGAGCACATATGATTATCAAAACTCTTTCAAAAGATGGATTTAAAATTATAAACATAAGTGATGTTTCAAGAGTTCCTAGGGGAGGACCAAAGAAAAAAGGAGGAAGGAGGGGAAGAAGAGTTTAAATACCAATAAAATTGTTTTATTAAAATGACTAATAATAATTTAAAAATAGTACTGGAAACGAATGAAGAATTACTTAATGCAATTAGACGTAGTGTTAATGAAATACCTATTTTAGCTATAGATGAAGTGGATATTCATAAAAATGACTCTGCACTTTATGATGAGATCCTTGCCCATAGACTTGGATTAATTCCATTACAAGAAGGAAGAAAATTAGAAGAGTTTGAGGATAAACCAAGCACTAAAAATCAACTTGAACTTTCTTTAAAAGCTAAGGGTCCATGTACTGTTTATTCTGGAAATTTTAAAGGAGAGACTAAACCAATTTATGATAAAATGCCAATTATCATTTTAGGAGAGGACCAGGAACTACAATTAGTTGCTTTTGCTAGACTTGGAAAAGGCAAAGATCATGCTAAATATTCTCCTGGATTAGTTTATTATAGACATGTTTCAGAAATTACTATTAAAAAGCCAGAAGGAGCTAAAAAAAT
The DNA here is from genome assembly GCA_964360755.1 of Candidatus Woesearchaeota archaeon. Lineage (GTDB taxonomy): Archaea > Nanobdellota > Nanobdellia > Pacearchaeales > GW2011-AR1 > JACPLR01. Next base: position 12,706 of record CAYHYE010000010.1, on the reverse strand, counting down.
TTTGGAAAAAATAAAAGATAGTTTAATTACTCCTCTAAAAGACAATTTAAAAGTTAATGAAACATATAAATCTGATAAAGATATAGACTATATTCAAACTCTTATTAAAGATGATAGCATCGAAGTTAAGACTGGACAAGAAATTGTTTTATTTATTGAATCTTGGGGCCAAAAAAAGCCCAAAGAGATATTTAATGAAGCTGTAAAAGTTCTTGATAAAAACCTTAAAGAATTCCTTAAGTTATTTAAATAGCTAAAATAAGAAAAATGAAAAGCCTTTCTAAAATTGAGAAAAAATTAAGAAGAAAAACAAATGAAGAATTAGTTAAAACTATTATTTCTGCAAAGAAAAAAGATTCTTGGAAAGAACTGGCCCATAAAATTTCTATACCAAGAAGAAAAAGAACAGATTTAAATTTAAATGAAATAAATTTTTTAGCTAGTGATGATGATTTAGTTGTTGTTCCTGGTAAGGTTTTAGGAATGGGTAATATTGAAAAAAAAATAAAAATTTCAGCTTTAGGTTACTCTGAAAATGCTAAGAAAAAATTAAAACAAGCTAAAATTGAATTTAACTTTCTTAATGAAGAAATTAAATCAAACCCTAATGCTAAAAAAATAAAAATATTAGAGAGAAAATGACTAATAAATTAATTATTGACGGGACTAACGCAACTATGGGAAGACTTGGAAGCTACTCCGCTAAACAGTCGCTTTTAGGAAAGCAGGTTATAATTGTTAATGCAAATAAAGTAGTTATTATTGGACATAAAAAAGATATTTTATCAAAATATAAAATCCTTATAAAAAAAGGTGGAAGCAGTCAAAAAGGTCCTAAAATAATAAGAACTCCAGAAAGAATTTTAAAAAGAGTTATTAGAGGCATGCTTCCACATAAACAATATCGTGGAAAAAAAGCATTAAATAGAATAATATGTTATAATGAAGTTCCAGAAGAATTTAAAGAAGTTAAAAAAATTCATGCTGGTAAGGAAAAAAGAGGAAAATTTATTTCATTAAAGGAACTTGTAAATTTATTAAAAAATGAATAAAAATAAACTAATTACTATCAGCGGAAAAAGAAAAACCAGTATAGCTAAAGCTAGGATTATAGAAGGAAATGGTAATATAACAATAAACAATATCCCACATACGCTTTTAAGTTATATACATAAGCTTTTAATTGAAGAGCCATTAATGATTTCTAAAAAATATTTGAAAGACTTTAAATTTGATATAATAATTAAAGTATCTGGTGGCGGTAGAGAAAGCCAGATAGAAGCAGCTCGTTTAGTAATTGCTAAGGCTTTAGTTAGTTTAACAAAATCTCCTTTGTTAAAAAAAGAATTAGAACAATATGATAGGCATTTACTTGTTGCTGATGTTAGGAGAAAGGAAGCTTGTAAACCAGGAGATTCCAAAGCTAGAGCTAAAAGACAGACTTCTTATAGATAAGTTTTTTATACTATAATAACCTAATTTCCTTAATGATTATAAAAAAGACGATTGGTGGAGTTATTGCATTAATTATAATTCTTTTATTTGGAGGAATATTCTACTCATATATTGAAGGTTGGAGATTCATAGATAGTTTATATTTTAGTGCAATGACAATTACTACAGTAGGTTATGGAGATTTTACACCAAAAACAGATATTGGAAAAATATTTACTATAATATTTGCAATAATTGGGGTGGCTACATGGCTTTATCTCGCAGCAGCTGTAGGTAAAGCAATACTTTTTAAGTCTAATAAAAATAAAAGACTATAAGTAATAAATGAAAAAGTTAATTTTAGTTAATCTTATAATACTTATTCTTTTTGCATTATTATATTTTTTAGTTGATTTAGAAAATAAAGATAAAGTTGAAGAAAAGATTGTTACAAAAATAATAGATGGTGATACTATTATTGTTCAAGGCGGAGAAACAATTAGGCTGCTGGGAGTGGATTGTGATGAAAGAGGAAAAGAATGTTATAATGAAGCAAAAGAATATGTTGAAAGTGAATTATTAGGAAGAAAAGTTAAATTAGAAAAGATAGAGGAAGATAAAGACAGATATGGAAGAAGTTTAAGATATATTATATTAAATAATAGCAATTTAAACATTCAACTAATTAGTGAGGGATATTGTATTGCAAGAATTGAAAACATTGATAATTATAAAGAAGAAATTATTTCTGCTGAAAATTTTGCTATTTTAAATAAAGTAGGTTGTAAATGGTCTAATGTTTAAAATTAATAAAAAAATTGCTATTTTAGGACTAATAATTTTAATTTTTATTTTTTATATGCTAATTGAAAATAAAACTAGTGATAAAAAAATAAACAAGACATGTTTTAATAATTTATGTTTTAATGTAGAAATTGCAGATAGTGAAGAAGAAAGAAAAAAAGGTTTAATGTTTCGTGAATTTTTAGATAAAGATTATGGAATGCTATTTATATTACCAAATAAAGGCAAATATTATTTTTGGATGAAAAATACATCTATTCCTCTTGATATAATTTGGATTGATGATAATATAAAAGTTATTAATATAAAAGAAAATGCTCTTCCATGTACTACAAATAATTGTGAAATTTTTTCTTCTGAAAAAGAGGCTTTATATGTTTTAGAAATAAATGGTGGTTTAATTAAAGAATATAACATTAAAGTCGGAGATGAAGTTGAGTTTAAATAACCTTTACTCTTAGTATGCTTTCATTATATCATCTATTGGAGATTTTATCTTTTTTAATTCTTCAGAAGAAATATGAGTATACAATTCAGTAGTTGAAATGGAACTATGACCTAAAAGCTCTTGTATTTTTCTTATATCTACTCCAGATTCTAAAAGATGTGTAGCAAAAGAATGTCTTAAAGTATGTGGGTGTGTAGGTTTTTTTATCCCAGCTTTTATGGAAGCTTTTTTAACAATTTTTTGTATATTCCTTGTAGATAATTTTCCTTTTGGTCCTGAAAAAAGATATTTTTCATTTAAAGATTTTTGTTTTTTAACTTCTAATTTTAATTTTTGACTTAAAGAACTAGGAATATTAAAGATCCTATCTTTTTTACCCTTTGCTTGCCTTATGAAACCAATATTCTCATTAAAATGTAGGTTATCAATCTCTAAATTTATTAATTCTGAAACTCTCATGCCTGTAGCATAAAGCAAAGAAAGCATTAAATTACTTTTATGGTTTTCACAAGAATCTAAAAGGGATTTTATCTCCTCTTTCGTTAGAACACTTGGGTATTTCTTCTCTCTTTTAGGACGTTTAACCCCAAGTGTTGGGTCTTTTTTTAAGATATTAGAGTATGCATATTTCATAGCTGAAAGAAATATTATTACTGACATTGCTGATTTATCAGAGAGTTTTTCTGATAAAAACAATTTAATATCATCTTCACTTATTTGTTCTGGAGATTTTTTTATAAATTTTAAAAAATTATTATTTGCCCCTAAGTAATTCCTTATTGTATGCTGAGAATTTTTAGATATTTTAAGCTCTATTTTTAATTTCTCTAGAAATTCTTCTTTCTCCATTAACAAAACCTCCAGCGGGTTCTGTTGACTCCAGCAACCAAA
>CAYHYE010000010.1:0-9029 GCA_964360755.1 Candidatus Woesearchaeota archaeon | reverse complement strand
CTTCTTTCTCCATTAACAAAACCTCCAGCGGGTTCTGTTGACTCCAGCAACCAAAATCACAAAAACCATATAAACTATTGTGCGAACTTGTATTTAAAATTATTTACTAAAGTTTATAAATAAAAAACTACCTTTTAGTTCATGAAAATTAAAGGAGGAGTTATAGGATTAGCTATATTCCTTATAATTTCGTTCATTTTATTTTTTAGCGCACATATTTGCCAGAGTTTAAGTAAATCAAATAGTTGCTCTATTTTTGTAATTCCTTTTAGTATTATAGCTAATCTTATGCCATTTTCTAGAGAAATTAATTATATTATTTCATTAGTAATCTTTTTAGGATTATTTTTTGTGGTTGGAATTATTTTATACAACAGATATAAAAAATTTAAGGAATAAAATAATAATGGTAAGTTTAGAAGTTGTGATTTTTTATTTATTATTAGTAGATTCTATATCTATTAATATAATAGCTTGGTTTTTTCCCTCATGGTATAAAAAAAATACTAAGAACTGGTATAAATATTTCCCGCCGTCAAAAGGCTGGGCAATATGGTATTTAGTTTTAGTCTTATGGATAGGCTATTTATTAAACCAATTAGAATTTTTATTTTAAACCTACTAACAAATTATATTTTTTACAATTCCTGATCTTGTAACTTTAAAATCCAGCTGTTTAACTCCACTAAGCTCTGCTCCATCAGGACCCTGAGCACTTATAGTTAAATAAAATTCTCCTTCAGGAGAATTTTCAGGAATATCTAATCTAATTGTTTTAACAGATGTTTCATCTCCAGGAGATCTTGGATTTATTGTATTTTTAGAATTATCTCTAACCCAAGAATCTAAATCTATACTATCCAATTCTCTGCTATTTGATGTTATTTCTACAAATTTAACAACATAATTTCCTTGAGATTTTGCTTTTATACCACAACTTATAACATTTCCACCAGGACCCATTGGAATAGTATGGTCAGAACCAATGCAACTTATCTCTCCAGTTGAAGTATCAAAAAGTCTTTGGACCTCTGCTTCTGCCTTATTTCCAATTTCACTTGTAATTCCTATAGCACTACACATAATGCTTCTAACAAATACAAATCCTAATATTAATAAAATCACAGAAAGAACTATAACGATCATAGTAGTCATACTTAATTCAATAGCTCCACTCTTTTTATGAAGAATCATTTTCTTTTTATTTTATGATAAAGCCTAATTAAAAATACAATTATTAAAGCAAGAACAATTAATGATAAACCATCTCTCCATGATTCAAAGTCAGTTAAAACAATATAGACTCCATAAAGAAATACAAAGCACAAAATTATATTTACAAAAAACCACCAAAACTTCTTGCCCTTTTTAAGGTTTGTTTTTTTAGAATTTTTAGCATTCTTTTTAGACTTTGGCATTTTCACCCTCTTTTTATAATACTAGTTATTGAAATTAGTTTATAAAAGTTTCTTTTTTCTAAACTTAATTTTTACTAAGCAAAAAATTCAAAACTTCTTGTGCATGTCCTTCAGGCGAGACATTTTCATAAATTTTTATTATTTTTTTATCTTTATCCAAAACAAAAGTTGTTCTTTTTATTCCAAAAAACTCTTTACCCATAAAATTCTTTTTTCCGTAAACCCTATATTTTTTGCTAATACTAAAATCAGGATCAGAAACTAAGGTAATTTTTAAACCATATTTATCGCAAAAGCTTTTCTTGCTTTTTTCATCACCGCCAGAAATTCCAATTATCTTAACATTCAATTTTTTAAATTCATGAATTAAATTAGAAAATTGTTTTGCTTCTATTGTACATCCAAGGGTATCATCTTTAGGGTAAAAATATACAATAGTAAACTTTGAAGAGATTTCTTTTAAATTAACAGCTTTAGAATTTTTATCCTTTAACAAAAATTCTGGAGCTTTGGTTTTTAGCATTTTAATAAATGGGAAGGGGGAGAATCGAACTCCCGACACCATGATGTCTGAAATCTTAAAGATTTCTGATCACCTCAAAATCTTGGATTTTGATGTCTTCAGTCATGTGCTCTCCCACTGAGCTACCTTCCCTTAAAATAGCTAAGAATAAGTGTTTTTTAAAGCTTATCAAGAAGATTTTTATAATGAAGTTTCGTTAAATTTTTATGAACTTAGTTGCATCAGTATTTCTTTTTATTTGTGTAGCTTTTATAACTGGAGTCTTTTTTTATTTATTAAATGTAGTTGAAAACGAGAAAAAATTAAATGAAACAACTTGTAATCTAGCTGGTGGTTATTGGGATAGTTGCGGCAATAAATGTGAATTAATGAATGTTGGGAATATTAGTATTGTATGCACTCAAGTTTGCGAGGAAATTTGCGGCTGTGGCACAATTAAAGGATATACTTGTCCAGAAGGATATGTTTGTATAACTCCAGAAAATGTAGTAGATGCAATGGGATATTGTAAAAAAGAATAACATTTCCAACTCGTGCGAGTTGGAAATAGGCCACATTCTGTCAAACATCGCAACTTAATGCAAACTGTTTGTGCTGACATTCTACTATGCGGTTTGTCTTGATAATTTAGACTCCCTTGCATCAACCAGGATGCTCGTTCCAGCAGTTAATCTCTTCTTAGAAGAGTGTCCCGTTTCTATACCAGAGCCACGCCTCACGACGCTATGTTTTCACATATGGTACATCTTTAGGAGATGTTGTAAGAAGAACTTAGGTTCTTTTTACAGATGTGCGGACCTTCCTCAGAATTAAATACTTATTAATTTTAGCATCTGTCAATTTAATGACTAAATTCCGAAGTCAGCTATCCAACTCGCTGAAAATTTAGAGATTTTAGAGTTTAAAAACTTTTACCCTCATAAAATTACATGCCACTACATAAAAATTGTTTTCTATATAAATAAAATTATCCAATAAAATCTATTTTAGAGTAGGACTTTATTTTTAAATTAAATTTGTCTTTTAGTTATGAAAAAGGGGGTGTTTATGAGAATCAAAGTGACTATTGATAACAAAAAGGGATCTACTAGATTTTTAGAACAACATTTTGAGCTTTTGCGCGATTTGGTTAACAGATATCCAAATGCATTTTGGCGAAAAATAAAAGGACGTAACGGGACAACTGGTTATGAACTTGATGTCTGATTTTTCTTTATTTTTTTATTTTAATACAGAAAGATTTATATATAAAGTAAGATATAACTTACCATGGTAGAAATTGATACAACCACTATAAGTTCAAAGGGACAGATAGTAATACCTACTAATATGAGAAAAGATATTAAAGAAGGAGATAAGTTCTTGATTATTAAAGATAAATCTAGCTTTTTACTTAAAAAGGCAGATGATTTAGATGAGAAATTTAAGGAAGATTTAGAATTTGCTAGAAGAACTGAGGAAGCATGGGAGAGGCATGATAAAAGTGAATTCAAAACAATGGAATTTAATGATTTTATAAAAGAAATGAAAAAATGGTAAAGGTAGACTTTGATGAACATTTCAAAAAAACTATCTCCAAAATAAAAGATATATTAATTAAAGAAAGAATAGAAAAATTAATTATAAAGATTATAAATAATCCAGGAATTGGTAAACCTATGAAACATAATAGGAAAGGAACAAGAGAAGTTTACTTACCTCCATTTAGGCTTTCGTATGCTTATAACAAAAATACTGATACAATTATAATTTTAGATTTTTATCACAAAGACAAATAGTAAAGAGGCCTAACAAAAAAGGCTGCTATACTAAAAGTAGTTATTTAGTTGCTGATTTCCACAATAATTCAAAATAAATTCTATAAGAATCAGCTACTTTTTTGTCAGTAACTAGAATAACTGTTGGATCTTTTGTTAAAATTACAGTCATGACTTTATCAGCCCAAATATTAATTTCAGCAGGAGTTGTATTTTGTATATATCTGACCTTAAATAACTTAGGATGCTTTGTTTGTTCTTCTATATTCCCTTTAGCTTCATTGTTATAAATTATCCTTTGTTTTATTCCTTTTTCTGCCAAACCTTTAAGATGTTTGTTAAAAAAAATCTTGACTTGTTCTAAGTCTTCTCCCTTGCTAGCCCCAATAACATGATTAATATCATTTTTCTTTAATTTTTCCCTTAGCATTTTATAAACAGTTTCCATACCCTTCCAACCCTTAAATATCTCTGCTTTTGTTTCTTGTTGAACGCTTACAATTTCAGCTTTTAATTTAGGTATTATCTTCTTTATCTCTTTTTCTTGATTCTCTATATTTCTTTTTTTATCAATTAAAAAATCTAAAAGTCTAGTAGGATTAGTAGCATTAAAATTTTTAGTATTTGAAATTATTACATAACTAACAAGACCTTTATTAGCTAACCTTTGTAAACCATCATAGACTTTTGACGTGTGGATTCCAGTATTCTTTATTATGTTCCATGAAGTTGTCTGACCAAGTTTAAGCAAAGCCAAATAAATCTTTATTTCATTCTTAGTTAAACCTATTTCTTCTAAAATTTTCTCTGCTTCCATCAATTCCTTAATCTAATGAGGTTTTTATTCCTTTCTATTGTTCTCCCTTAAGGGAGGGATAACACTTATAAAACACCATGATTGCTAATTAATCATGATAAATAAAACTATAGAAAAACCAATATTGGGGTGGCCAATCCACTACTTAGTTAGCGATAAGCTTAAAGAAGACCAAACTAATTGGTCACCTAGTTACCAATGTCCAATTATAAGTCCACTCTCATTTTTCAAAGCTGAATGTAGAGCAAAAGAATTGGGTGTATTAATTGGTGTTTTCACACAGCAATTAAGTGTGTATAGCACAGCTAATCCAGAAAGCGAAGAAATTTATTTGCTCCAAGGAGGCATAGTACAAATTGGAAAAGGTTCAATAGTAAAAGCAATAGATGACGATATCTACAGAGATAGATTTAGAATAATCATAAAACCGAAAAGTGATAGATTAGTTGATTTAGAAGACTTAGCTAAAGAATTAAAACTTGATTATAATTTTTCTCAATTTAACCTTTATTATCAAGAATAAACAATCTTAATATAGTAATCCAGTAATAATATTTTAGATAAGCTAAAAGTTTTATATACTATATCTTATAAATAATATTATGAAAATATTTATCAAAACATATGGCTGTCAGGCAAATATAAATGACTCTGAAATTTTAGCTGGAAAATTGATTAAAGATGGCAATATTTTAGTTTTAAATGAAAATGAAGCTGATAAAATAATAGTAAATACATGTTCTGTAAAAAACAAAACACAGTCTAAAATACTATGTTATATTAAAAAACAAATTAATGAAGATAAAGAAATAGAAATTGGAGGATGTTTAGTTAAGACATATAAATTTGAAGAAAGATTTCCAAATTCAAAAATAAAAATAATAGACACAATAAATACTAACAAATTAAACACTCCAATAGCAAGAATTAATAATGATATTGCAATTATTCAAATCTGCCAAGGATGTTTAAATACCTGCACTTTCTGCTCAACTAAATTAGCACGAGGAAATTTAAAATCTTATCGCATTGGGGATGTAAAAAGACAGTTAGAATCTGCAATAAAAGAAGGTGCAAAAAAAATTTACCTAACTTCCCAAGATAATGGAGCTTATGGTTTTGATATTAAAACAAATCTTTCAAAATTGCTTAAAGAGCTTGTTGAAATTGATGGAGATTATAAAATTCGTATTGGAATGCTAAACCCATGGCATTTAAGAAAAATAAAAAATAGTTTATTAGAAGTTATGGAAAATGAAAAAATCCAGAAATTCTTGCATATTCCTGTTCAATCAGGAAGTGAACAAGTTTTGAAAGATATGAAAAGAATTCACACTGTTTCTGAATTTAAGGAAATCGCCAAGGAATTTAGAAATAAATTTCCAAGAGAAATTTATTCAGATTCAACAATTGCAACAGATATAATCGTAGGTTTTCCAACAGAAACAGAAGAAGATTTCCAAGAAACATTAAATTTAATTGAAGAAATTAAACCAGAAGTGCTTAATATTTCTGCATATTCATCCAGACCAGGAACAAAAGCATCAAAACTAAAGCAATTGTCGAGCGAAGTTGTTAAACAAAGAACAAAAAGGTTGAATGATTTGTATTTAAGTTATAGGAGAAAATTAGCTCTGCCTGTTATTAAAAATTAATTACCATTACATTTGTCACAAAATAGCAAAATTTAAATACTTTGTAATGGTAATTAGTAAATGAGAGTGATTAAAAGAAAAAAAGGAAATAAAGAATATTATTATTTGCAGAACTCTTTAAGGAGTGGGAGTAAAGTCATCACAAAAGAAAAATATTTGGGAATAAAAATTCCAAAAAATTTAGAAGATATTAAAGAAGATTTTCAAAAGCAATTTAAAAAGGAGCTTATGATAAAATTAGAAGCTATAAAAAGAAACTTTCAGTCAAACTGGAAAAGAATTCCAAAAAGTGCTAAAGATAAAGAATTAGAGGAAATTGCGATTGCTTTTACTTATAATACTAATGCAATTGAAGGTTCAACTATTACTTTGGAAGAATCTAGAGAAATTATACATTATAAAACCGCTCCGAATAAGCCTTTAAGAGATGTTAAAGAGACAGAGGCGCATGCTAAAGTATTTTTAGAAATGCTAGAAAAAAAAGAGACAATAAGCAACGGCCTGTTTTTAAAATGGCATAAATCTATCTTCCAAGAAACAAAATCAGACATAGCTGGACAATATAGAGAACATTTGGTGAGGATTGGAGATTATTTAGCTCCTGATTGGCAAGATGTTAAAAAATTGATGGATAATCTAATTAATTTTATCAAAAAATCAAAAATGAATCCTGTAGAACTTTCAGCAAGAGTTCATTATAGATTTGAAAAAATTCATCCTTTGGGAGATGGGAATGGGAGAATAGGAAGATTGCTAATGAATTATATTTTATGGCATGAAAAATATCCAATGATAATTATAGAGTATAAAAAAAGAAAACCATATTATAAAGCATTAAAAAAAAGTGAAGGTGGCTTTGTCAATTACTTTATAAGAAGGTATCTTTCTGTTCATAAAAACAGAATAAAATAAGCTATTTTATTTTAATAATCCTAAAGTTAGTTATTTCATATAAATTTACCTATAGCTAATTAATTTAAATAATTATTAAGTCTTGTAATAATTTTAGAATGAAGTTCTTTGGTAATTGCACAAATCTTCTTCTTTATTATTCTTTCATTTATTGTGAAAATAACATGTGATTTCACAGAACTCTTTAAGGGTAGTTTCCCTTCTACAAAGTCTGAGTTTTTCATTTCAATATCATCCTTGTGTATATTGCTTGTAATTAGGCAACAAATTTTATCTTCAGTTTTATTAATTAATTCATTTGAAATTATTAAAGCAGGTCTTTGTTTACTACCTGTAAGATCAGAATAAGGGAATGGGATTATTACAATATCTTTTTGTTTATACATTATCCCACCTATCATCTAGTTTATTACTCCAATATTTTTTTAATGTATGTTCTGAAGCCAGCATACTTAAAATACTTTCATTATTTAACTCTTCTTCAATAGATTCCAACTCCTCAATTCGTTTTTTAATTATCCTTCTAACAAATTCGCTCCATTTTATTTCAGAATGTTTCCTCATCTTTTTATAAACTCCTTCATCTATAGATAGTGTTATATTTGTCATAGAAAAATAAGTGAGAACACTTATTTAAACTTTATGGGGATGTGTATGAAGAGTTAAAATATAATTGTCACTACTTTATAATTTATAAAATAGAAAGGTTTATAAATAAAGTATTTTATAATAAATCATGTCAAACTATGTTGAATTAATACCTGAAGAAATTGTATTTCCTAGAGCTAGATTTTCTTCAGATGGAGAATATGATACTTATAATGAAAAGGTTAAAAGCTTCAATTCAGAAAAAGCAAGGGACTCTTTAAAAGTTTCTCGAGAAGGTTCTCAATTATTTCAAGTTAGTTTATTAAACCAATTAGGAATCAAAACAGCAAATCTCTCTGAAATATATCATATTTGGGATATAAATCCTAATTTTTTATCAGGACATTATGAAGATGTCCCTAAGGTTGTCTTAAGAACTAATGGAGACTCTTATAGTCCTAATGATTTAGTGGCAAGGACTCTTTATGATGCTGCCAAAAAAAGGAGTTTTATTAAAGGAAATCTTAAACACTCTCATGTTTTAAGAGGATTAAAGGTTGAAGAAAATAAAGATTCTGAATATGGTTTAGTTTTAGTTCCAGGTGAAGATTTTTCATGTGAGGAAGCTCCTGTATTTGATTATGAAAACAATCAAAGGAAATTTTTAAAAGTGGAAAAAGAGATGCCTGTTTTACTTTCTAATAAAGATATTTCAGAATTATCTGAAGAAGACAAGCAAAAACTTAAGACTTTGTATACAAAAAAAGAAGGAGTTTCGAGGCTCGATGTCGGCAGGTATTCCTACTTGGACTCTGGTAACGGGGATTTGTCTGATTCCAGCTCGGATGGTAGGGTGGTTGTTATAGACGCCGCAGGCGTCTCGCAAAAAAAATTAGAAGATTATCTTTTAAGAATTAAACAAGAAAGAAAAAACCAAGAGGCTAGTCTTGAAGAAAGATTTAAGACTGCAATGAATATACTTAGTGGAAAAAATTAAATACTAGTATTTTCTTTAAATAATCCTAGTCATTTAATGACTGGGCCACACGCCAATTTATTAGCACATCATTTAGATTTATTTTAAGTCATAAAATTCAGAATTTTCTTGCGAGAAATTTCGGTGAAGAAATAATAAAAAAATTTCATATTGGTAAATTGGCTACAACTTTCGAGGCTCAATGTCAACAGGAATTCCAACTTGAACTCTGATAACAGGAATTTGTCTAATTCCAACTCGAATGGTAGAATGGTCCAGCTGACTAGGATTTATTATGGAAACTAGTAAACTTTATTCTAAAATTTATAATTTAAGCAACTTATTTTTAGCTTGGAGGAAAGCAAGAAAAGGAAAAACTAAAA
>CAYHYE010000009.1:0-18520 GCA_964360755.1 Candidatus Woesearchaeota archaeon | reverse complement strand
GGGAAGAAGATAGGAAATTGTTATTTTAGAAGAACCTCGTCTTTCAAATTAAGGAGGGCTTGTGACTTTTCTATAAATATGAATATGGTAATAGGAAAATTGTTAGAAAAGGAAAATAGAAAGCGACCGGCGTCATCTAAAGATAACGCCTCGCGATTATGATTATTCTTCGTCTTTGAAGTTTATAAAACTTTCGCGAGTGTTTTTGGTAAGTTTTTTAATCCTAAAGATGAACGCCCCGACCGCTTTTTAATCTTTAGGTTGAACTTACTTCCATTAATTCGCAGTATTTTACGTGTAAATCGCAGTTTTATGAAGGGCTTTCAGTTTGTTGAACTTAGAGGTTAACTTTTGTTTTGAGAGTCGAACTTGGAGTTTAATTTAGTTATCTATTTTGATATATTTTTGTAATTGTTAAATTACAAGGTAATTCAGTTATTCATTTTTGATTTCTCAATCGTCTAAGGGAAGTAAGGAAGTTAAACTCTAAGTTGAACGCCCTGACCGGGAATCGAACCCGGAGCAAGACCGCGACAGGGTCTTATGTTAGCCATTACACCACCAGGGCATATAAATTTAATTATTAATTTATTTTTAAATCTTCCTTTTATCTTTATTTCTTTGCATTATATTTAAAAGCATTGTTTAATTAAAAATATTATGAGGTGGGGATTATTTGTTTCTATATTACTAGTTATTATTGCCTTTTTTGTGACTTATCTTGTTTATTATGAATTTTATCCTGGAGAGCTTCAAAATTTTAGTGAACTAGGTGAATTTCATAGAGGAGAAAATATTTCTATATATAGTGAGGAGCTTGCAGATGAATTTCCTGATGGAGTTTTATTTTATCCTAACTTAAGATTCTCTGATAAGAAAATTTATTATTTTATTGATGAACAATGCAGTATTTCAAAGGCTGATGATGCGAGGCATGCTTTTGAAATTCTAGAAAATGAGACTATTTTAGATTTTGAAGAGGGAGATAAAAAAGATATTATAGTTAGCTGTTCTGAGAATGTTGAGGTTCCAAAAGAGGGTTTTTTTGTCGCAGGTGAGGGTGGACCAAATTCTATTATTAATGCTTCTAATTTTTATGTTATTAATAATGGAACTATCTTATTATATAGAGAAAATAAATGCGCGAATCCTGTTGTTATTATCCATGAAATCTTGCATGTTTTAGGATTTAAACATTCTTCTAATAAAAAATCTATAATGTATGAAGTTTCTTATTGCGATCAACAGCTTTCTAAAGATATAGTTGATTTGATTGACAAAACTTATAATATTCCTAGTTTGCCTGATTTAATGATTAGAGATGTAAGTGCTGTGAAGTCTGGCAATAAACTTGGATTTAGAGTTGAAATTTTTAATGCAGGACTTAGTTTTTCTTTAAATTTCAGCTTGCTTATTTTAACTGATGAAGAATTTATTGACGAGTATAATTTTGGAGAATTGGAAATTGGTTCTGGTAAAATTCTTGAAGTTAGTAATTTAAGAGTTCCTAGAGATATAAAAGAACTTTCATTTAAAATTGATTCTAAAAATGAAGTTTTTGAAATAAATGAAGATAATAACGAAAGAAGACTTGTTGTTTTAAGTTAAACAGCTGATTTATTCCTTAAAGGGAACTTTTAAATATGTTTTAAGTCTATTTTTTAAGAGCTAAAAGTTTAAGAGCCCGTAGCTCAGCTCGGTTAGAGCACTGGTCTTATATGACTACAATTCATTTTGAATTGCTGCTCTCATAGCTAGTCTAAGAGAGCCAGAGGCCCCAGGTTCAAATCCTGGCGGGCTCATATTTCATAAAAGTTTAAAAAGCTAGATATTTATATTTAATTGAGAAAAGGTGAAAATGATTTTCAATATTTTTGGTGAGGAAGATAAAGATAATTTTTCTGATACAAATTATTTAGATAATTCAAATAAAAATAAGAAAACTATGTTTATCTTAGGATCAGTTATAATTGGAGTATTGGTAATTATTATTATTACTATTATAACTTTAATTGTTTTATTCAAAGGCGATTCTTCTGGATCTCTTGATGAAATTGGTGAAGAAATAACTGCGGAACTTCCAGATACAGGAGGCGCTTCAGGACTTCCGATAGATGGAGATGATGATATAAGTCCCTCTACTAGAAGGAGAGGCTCTGGAGGTGGAGGGGGTAGTTCTGATGGAAATAATAATATTGTTCTAATGGGATTTTTCAAAGATTTTTTATTCAGCAATCCTTCATTATCTCCTGGGCAGGATATTTATTATAATGATGGTTCTGTGGGTATTGGAACAACAACTCCTAAAGCAAAACTTCAAATTGATAGAGAGCAAGGAATGATAAATTTAATTCTTAATGCACCCGGCACAGGTGATCAAGATCCAATTATGGATTTCTATGTTGAAGGGATTAATAAATTTAGAACCCATGTTGATGAAAGTGACTCCAACAAAGTAAAATTTAAAGTAAATAATGAAACAGTTAATGCTCTCACTATAGATCAATTGGGAAGTGTTGGAATAGGCACTCAAACTCCTAAAGCAAAACTTCAAATTGATAGAGAGCAAGGAATGATAAATTTAATTCTTAATGCACCCGGCACAGGTGATCAAGATCCAATTATGGATTTCTATGTTGAAGGGATTAATAAATTTAGAACCCATGTTGATGAAAGTGACTCCAACAAAGTAAAATTTAAAGTAAATAATGAAACAGTTAATGCTCTCACTATAGATCAATTAGGAACTATTACAATTAACAATCTCGCTCTTGCTGGATCATCTGGAAATGCTTATGTTTGTGTAGATTCTACTGGAAAATTATCTAGAAGTTTAACTCCCTGCGCTTAATTCTTAGATTTAAAAATGAAAAATGAAGATTATAAAAATAATTTTTATACTATAAGTTCTTGTAGATAATTTTAAAAACTCTTTTTTGATTTTAATCTTATTAAGAGAAGCCTTAAGTTTTCTTTAAGGGAAAATTCTAAAGAAAACTGTAGATTGTCTTTAGCCCCTGTGGTGTAGAGGCCAAGCATAAAGCCCTTTCGAGGCTTTGACCCGGGTTCGAATCCCGGCGGGGGCACTTATTAAACTTATAAAATAAAATATAAAGTTTTATAAATATAAGATTTGTTAAACTTATAACTAATAATCAAGTTAAAATGACAAAGAAACTTTTCACTTTTTTCCTTATTATCCTATTTATGACTTCTTTTATATCTGCTCTTACAGCAGAAATTAGTTTAAATACTAGACCTTATAAGTCACATGTCATTAGAGTTTTTGATCCTTATACAGGTGAGATGGTTTCTAGTCTTTATCCAAAAGCTGATGGATCTGGTCTTGCATTTTCCAATTTTAGCACTATTTACCTAGAGCTTTCTTTTGATGTTTTAACAGTTGAAAATGGGATTATTAAAGATTCTAAACGTGTTGATAAAGTTTCTACTAGTTCACCAATATTTGTTGATTTACTTGAAGGGATTGTTAATACTACTCAAAATTTAAATGACTCTAATAATATTATTTTTAATAATACTGTTTCTAACAATACTGTTTCTAATGAATCTAATGATACTTCTAGTGAAGGTATAATTGCAGATGAATCTACTCCTCCATTAACAGGTGAGACTACTCGTAAAATTTCTGACTTTTTTGATAAATCAATTCTTTACGTTATAGGAATTATTTTAATTATAGCTGTTCTTATAACTTTGATTGTTCATTTTAAGAATAGTGGATTTATGAAAATGAGGAGAGCAGCTTTACATACTGATGATAAGCCTCCAAGAGTTTTATCTGACCCAGAATTAGAAAAAGCAGAAAAACGCTTAAAAGAAGCTGAAAAAAGTTTGATGCAAATTAGGGAATTATATACTAAGAGAGCCACTGCTCACCAGAAATATACCCAAGCAAAAAAAGAACTAGAAGACTTAGATAAAAATTGGAAACCATAATTAATAAATTTAATGCTTTTAATTAAAGTATTTAAAATGTAAAGTTAAAGTTATTATACTTAGTATAAAACAATATATTGAAAAAATCCAAAATAATCTTTTTTTAATTATGTAATTTAATACATATAATGAAACTAAACTCACAATTAAACAAACTATTAAAGCTATTGCTAAAGTTACATTAAAATATGCTTTACTTGTTTCAAGTGCAAAAGCTCCTATTGCTAATGGTATAAATAATAAAAAGGAAAATTTTATAGCTTTTTCTCTTTCAATTCCTGAAAATAAAGCAGCTGATATTGTCATTCCACTTCTTGAAACTCCTGGAAATAAAGCAAGTATTTGGAATAATCCTATAATTAAAGAATTTTTATAGGTGAAATTAGCTGGCTTGAATTTAAGTGATGTGAGTGATAAAATAAGTCCTGTAAATAAAAATGCAATTCCTAAAAATAAAAGTGAATCAAAGCTTTTTTCTATTACATCTTCAAGGAAATATCCAGCTAGAGTTGCAGGAATTGTTGCTATAATTAAAAAAGCCAAAAATTTATTGTTTTCTTTTTTAAATTTTAAAATTTCAATTATTTCATTTCTCGTAAATATTAAAACTGCAATTAAAGAAGCTATATGTAATGCAGTTATAAAAAATAAATCTGTTGGTTCACCTAAGATTTTTGAGAATAAAGATAAATGTCCTGATGAAGATATTGGTAGGAATTCTGTTAGTCCTTGGATAATTGCTAAAATAATCTCGTTTTCCATTTTATATCTTGGGGAAATTGGTTTTTAAATTTAAACATTTTTATAGTAAGGTTTAAAAAGTCAATAATTTAATGGAAATAAATGATAGAAACAGTTGTTTTAGGTATTGAAGAAGATGAATGGAAATATCTAGTTTCTACTAATCCTGATGAGAATCTTAGGGTCTTTATTGCATTTAAAGGTGAGTCTGTTGGGGACATAAAGATATGAGGAATATGTTATTCGGAGTTCAAGATTCTAGAGAAGTTCAAGAATATTTACTAAAAAGATATAATGGTAGACCTGAACTTCTTCAAGCTTTTAATAGACTTTTAAGTATTAGAGATAGAAGACCTATTTTAAGTATTAGAGATATTTTAAGTATTAGAGATAGAAGACCCATTAATGATGATAATTCTTTTATTAGTGGAGGAAGATATACATTTAATAAGGATGGGATATTAGAATTATTTTCTTCTTCATATGATTATGGTAGACCATCTGATGAAATTTTAAGTGATCTTCAATTAGTTCTTGTTGGTTACGTTAATAGCGATGGTATTCGTGTGAATGAAGTTAAAGTATATAATTAAATTATTTTAGATTCACAAGATTTAAAAATCCTTATATTTTATCATAAAGATGGTGTTTAAAATAAATATATCTGATAAAGGAAAAACATTTAAGGCTGAGGCAGATTCAGAATCTTTGTTAGGGAAAAAGATCGGAGATAAGTTTCCTGGAAATGAAATTTTGCCTGATTTGTCAGGATATGAACTAGAAATAAGGGGAACTAGTGATAAGGCTGGATTTCCTGGATTTAAAGAAGAGAAGGGACCTTCTTTAAGGAAAGTTATGTTTACCAAAGGCAAGTTTTTAAGAAAAGTTCCTCATAAAGGATTTAGAAGAAAAAAATCTGTAAGAGGAAATGAGATTTCTGCAGATACTGTTCAGATAAATTGCATTGTTTTAAAACACGGCGGAAAAAAGTTAGACGAGATTTTTGTAAAGGAAGAAAAGAAAGAATAAAGCTTTATAATCTTGTGATGATAAATTAAGTAATGTTAACGTATAAGATTTATCATTCGTCAAGATTTGATAGAGAACTGGCAAAATTTGATTCTGATTTTCAAGCAAGAGTAGATAAAATAGAAGACCAGCTTATTGAAAATCCTTATACTAGAGACCATTTAAGTATCAAATGGTTTAGAGAAAAAAGAATTGGAAAGTATAGAATTTATTATTTAATTTATGATGATATTAAGGCAGTTTTTATGGTGGCAATTAGTGAGAAGAAAGATCAACAGAGAGTGATTAATACAATAAGATTATTATTTGAATTTTTTAGAAAAGAAATTGAGTCTTTAATAGATAAAGAAGATGCTACTTAATTCTTCTAATTCTTCCAGCTTTAATATCTTGAAAACTTTCCATTAATTGTTTTAATAAATCTACATCTATATTAGCCTGCACTTTAAGTCTTTCATATTCTTTTTTAGGAATTGTCACAGTGTTTTTTTCCATATTTTATATATATGATTTGAGTTATTAAATTTATCTATAACTGTAAGATTAAGCTGAGCCAAAATATTAAAATTATTTAATCTTCTTTGCTAAGATAATAATTTAAATTTAGAATCTTAAAAAGGTTTTGGAGACCAAAACCTTTTTTAATGGATTATTTCTCAGGGTTATATGGAAAAACTAAAAGATCAGGAACAAATAGATATTTCAAAACTTCCAGTATTAAATATTGGTATTGTTGGACATATTGATCATGGAAAAACAACTTTATTGTATGCTCTTACTGGTAAGTTTGCTGATATTCATTCTGAAGAGTTAAGAAGAGGTATTACAATTAAATTAGGATATGCAGATGTTATTTTAAGAAAATCTAAAGATTTATATAATACTAAAGAAGGCAGTCCAGTAAGATATTTAACTTTTATAGATGTACCTGGACATGAGATGCTTATGGCAACAATGCTTTCTGGGGCAGCTATTATTGATGTTGCTGTTTTAGTTATTGCAGCAAATGAAGGCATAAAACCGCAAACAAAAGAGCATTTAGTAGCTTTACAAGCTAAAGGTATAAAAAAAATTATTATAGTTCAAAATAAAATAGATCTTGTTTCTAAGGAAAAAGCTTTGGATAATTATAAAGTTATTAAAAATTTTATAAAAGGAACTATTGCTGAAACTTCTCCTATAATTCCTATAAGTGCTCAGCAGGGAATTAATATAAATAAACTTTTTGAGGCTTTTGCAGAAGTTGAGATTCCAGAAAGAGATATTAGGACTGAACCATTATTTATTATTGCAAGAAGTTTTGATATTAATAAACCAGGAACTATAGTTAATAAATTAGTTGGAGGTGTTTTAGGAGGAGTTTTAAAAAGAGGAATTTTGAAATTAGGAGACGAGATTGAGATTAAGCCGGGATTGTTTATTAAGGATAAAGGTCAAGTTCGTTACGAGCCTGTATATACAAAAATTCTTTCTATAAGGAGAGGATCTTATGAAATAAAAGAAGCTACTCCTGGTGGAAGTTTGTCTATTGAAACATCTTTGGATATGTCACTTACAAAAGCTGATAATTTATCAGGGTGTGTTGCAGGTTTAAAGAATAGTCTCCCTCAGCCTACTAATAAATTAAAACTAAAAGCTTCGCATTTTTTAGAAGTTTTTGGAATAGAGGAACATGAAAAAATTGAAGATTATAAATCAAATGATTTGCTTATGTTAAGTGTTAATACTTCTATTAGCGTCGGGAAAGTTGTAAGTATAAAGAATAACGAATTAAATTTAGAATTAAATATTCCTGTTGTTTCTTTAAAGGGTGATAATGTCGGTATTGCAAAAAATATTAAAGGACACTGGCGCTTAGTTGGTGTTGGAGCAGTAATTGACTAGCTTTTCTCTGTATAGAATAATTTATAAATTAGTATTTTCTTTTTTATTTATAAGGGAGGCTTTATGAAAGATACAAAATTTTTGGTAGCATTGATTATTATTGTTGTTTTAGCTATTGCTCTGCTTTATTTTACTCTTGTTGGACCAAAATTACAGGGGTATATTATTGCTAAACAAGTACAAGCACAAGAAAATATTGTCAACTCTATTTTAGATCTTGTTAACAGGCAAGGATATGTTTCAATTGGTAATGGTGAGAACTCTGTTATTTTAATAAAATATCAGCCACCAGAGCAACAACAAAATACACAAGCAGAGAGTGCAGAGAGTTCAGTTGAAGTTTTAAATTAATATTTTAATTTATGAAAAAAGAGGTTTTACTTTCTGTTTTAGTAGTTTTATTAGTTTTATCAGTCGGAGTTTTTGCTCAAGAACTAGCTAATGAAAATTCTAATCAAGAAACTATAGAAAAATTTATAACAGAATTTATTGAGGGAACTGATCTTGTTGATGGTGGAAATGTGCAGTCTGTTAGTACTGTCAATCAAAGTGAGCTTCCAGATGATTTAGAAATAAAAGAGATAGCTGAAAATAATGTGGGGATTTTTGAGGTTAATTTCACTACTAATTTAGGAGAGTCTAAGAAAGTTTTTGTAGTTACTTATGCTACTAATGATTTTAAAAGAAAAGAAATTATTAATGTTAAAAATATTCAAAATTTATTCTTTGGATTAGCTGAAGAAAGAATTAGTTCAGATTATTTAGAAACTGCCAGTGGAGTAAAAACTGGAGAGCAGATAGGTTATGTAATGTTAAGAGAGGGAAGTATTACTGGAATTTCTTCAAGCTTGGAGATTTCTGGAAATGGTAAATTATTTATTAGTGTCTATAAAAATGGTATTGAAACAGGATTTCATAATTTAATTAGTACAGAAGATTCTACTAAGATCGACTTTGATTTGCAATCAGAAAATATTGTAAATTATAAACCTGGAGATATTATATCTGTTTATGTTAATCAAATTGGAAATGTAAATTGGAAAAACGTAGTAACTAGCGTTGAAACTACAAGTTAAAATGGCAGAATATTCCAAATTTAAAAAAAGTATAATTTTAATTGGTCTTTTAATTTTATTAGCTGGAGGTTTTTTTCTTTTTTTTAAGGATTTGCTTTTTCCAACAGGGAAAGCTACTCTTTCAGTTACTACTTCTTACGAGCCTAATTCTACATTAGAGGGAAAGATTCGTTTATCTTTAAAAGAGGGAGAATTAATTCCTAGAGATTCGAAAGTTGTAATTAATATTAATGATAGTTCTTACGATTATATTCTCTCAGAACTTGTTTCTAATGAAATTAGTCAAGGCAATTTTTATATTGAGGGAGCTTCTTTAATTGGCAATGGAGTAGGATATGGAATTCCTGGAAAGAAAGAAGTTTTTCCAGAAATTAAATTTACAATGAAAATTATTAATCTTGGGGAAGATAGTGAAAATGCTAATGAATTTACAGAAGAAGTAGAACAACAAGCTCAAGAAGAAATAATAGGAACTGAGAATACGCAAGAATCTAGCCAAGAGATTACAGGAGAAATAATAGAACAACAAACTCAGGAAACTGAACAAATACTAGAAACTGAAAATACACAAGAATCTAGTCCTATAACTACAACTATTACTGGAGAAGCTATAGCTTCTTTTGAGTTTGATGTTGAAGGCAGTGTTTCTAAAGATAATTCATTTACATATAATTTAGAGCCAGGACAAAAAGCAGAAATTATTTATTCTTCCCAAGATGTTAAATTATCACAAGATGGAAATCAACTAATTATTACAACAGATTATTCTGAAATTAAAGAAGAGGGTTTTGGTCAAGATTATTTAGGAGAAGATTTAAAATATGATTTAGAAATAGATTTAACTTCTCTTAATTTAGATGTTAAAGATGGAGGGTTAATTGTTAGTATTTCTTATGAAAATGTAGAAATTTTATCCTTGGAAACTCAATTAAATATTAAAAGTGAAGTTGTTAGTGAAGTTCCTTTAATTTTACAATCTGAAAAAATCGAAGATTTTGATTTAACTAACGAAGAATTATCTATTTTAAGGATTGAAACAGGAGTTGATAAAGCTGATATTACTAAAGCACAGAAACTTAATAATAGACTAATAATTAAATTTGAAGCTGGAGAATATTGGCTTGAAAGTTCTTATGACATCTCTTTGAGTAATATTACTTATCAAATAGAATTAGATAGAGCTAAATTTTTAAAACGTCTGGCTAATTCATTCTTAGAAGAAGTTTCAAAAGCAGAAGATGTTGAAGGCTTTGTTGGAAATACTAGTTTAGAAACTACAATTGAATCGCTAGAAGTATAATACTATAATATGGCCTTATTATTTCATTTAAGCTGTTTTTAGAAAACTTTAAATACTAATTTTAGTACTTTATCAGTATAAAAATAGTATTATGGTAAAAGGCAAGCGAGTTAAGTTTGGATTTTCCAAGATTCAGAAGCTAAATAGGGTGGCTTTGCCTAGTTCTCTATTAGAAAATTTGAATTTGAAAGTTGGAAAGGATGTAGAGTTTTTTTTAGATATTGACAAGGGGGAGATTATTATAAAGAAAAAATGAACAAAAAATTTCTTGCTTTAGTATTAATTCTTTTAGTTTTAATTATATTATTAACTATACCATTGACTTTAGGTTTTAGAGCTAGTTCTTCAAGTTATGATAGTGATAGCAAGCTTGATTCTTTTGCTCAAACAAATGCTTCGTCTTTAACTTTTACTCAAAGACTAATAGGAGGTATACAAACAGTTGGAATGTATTCAACTAATCTTTTTTCAGGAAGGTTTGGAATATTAGGAGGTGATAAAAAATTGATAGTTAATATAACTTCTTTTTTAACAGGAGATGAAATTGTTAGAGGAAATGATGCAGTTTCTGGTGAGGATGACAAAGGAGCTATTTTAAATTCTGTCAATTTTACATCAATAGTTTATGATAATTTAACTAAAAATGGTTTTTCAGGGGCTAATTGTTTTTTTTATGATAATGATAATTTTTTTGGAAACAGCACTACAAATTCTTCAGGACATTGTTTTATAAATTTTACTAGTTCTTCTCTTCCTGTAGGAACTAAAAATATTTCTGTTAATTATTCTGTTAATACAAATGATGATATAACTATAAAAAGATTTGATTCAAATGTTTCAATTATTCGTTATATTTCTGCTTTAACAATGAAAAATTTAAGGACTTCTGGATGTGCTTCAGGAGTTAGCAACTGTTATTACGATAATGATAATGCTAGTTTAGAAATTAATATTACAAAAATTAATATAACAGGTACTTTAATGTATGATCCTCTTAATATTAGTGCAAATGCAACTAATGCAGCTCAGACAGTTTATACAAATGGTGATTTTTTTTATCCTGGAAGTTCTTCAAGAAATATTAGCCGAAATAGTACTGGAGTGTATTATGTTAATTTAACTGTTAACCAAAGTTTTGGATCATATCTTAGATGGGACGTTTATCTCAGTGATAATAATTTTAACAAGTTTATTAGCTCTGCTGTTCATGCTGATGCTGCAATTTGTGCAGGAAGTTTTGGAGCTTTTAGTGCATGGAGCGCTTGTGTTGGAGGATTACAAACTCGTTCAAGGACTGATAGTACTAGTTGTATTGATGTTCAAACTCAGAGCTGTTCTGTTGGCGGTGGAGGAAGTGGTGGAGGCGGTAGTGTTGCTGAAATATGTATTCCTTCTTGGAGTCAATGGAGTGAGTGGGGATCTTGTACTAATAATGAAGAGAGAAGATCAAGAAATGATGGCTGTGGAAATACTGAGACAGAAATAAGATCTTGTGGATGCACTCCAAATTGGCAGTGTAATGAATGGACACAATGTACTTCAACTTCTCAACAAAGTTCTGGACAAAGCTCTCAACAGTTATCTTATAATGCTGTTCTTGAAAACAACTTTGTGCAACTTTCATTTAAAGAAGAACTTCCTCCTATTAAAATAGAAATTGTTGTTGAACAAAATATTTTAGATGGTATTAGCTCTAAAAATATTGTTGAAGATTCATTTGATTTTTTACAAAATATTTTTAATAAGATTAGAAAAATAACTGGATTTGCAGTTAGCTTAACTTGTGAAAATGTTAGTGATCTAGGAAATAAACAATGCCATCCTACTAAAATTACTAATTATCAAGAATGCACTGAAAAGACAAGATTTTATGGAACTAGTTATTCTTGGAAAACTGTTAGTTGCCCCCAGGGGCAAATTTGTGTAGGTGAAGGTTTATGTGAGTGCTCTCCAACTAATGCTTGTGATGTTGAAGGAGCTTTAAGATGTACCTGGCCTGATAAATTTCAGATTTGTCAAAGAGAGTCTTCAGGATGTCTGAAATGGACTAATGATCAAAATTGTGCTAGAGGAGAGATTTGTTCAAATGGACAGTGTTTTTCAAGGATTGATGCTAAAATTAGCATCTGTACTTTGGGTGATAGAACCTGCATGGTTAATAGGGCCTATGAATGTACTTTAGACTCTAAAGGTGTTTTAAAATGGACTCTTTCTCAAAGATGTTCTAGTTCACAAATATGTTTAGATGGAGCTTGTATTTCTAATTATTGTTTTAATCAAAGACAAGATGGAGATGAAAGTGGGATAGATTGTGGTGGAAGTTGTCCTAGTTTATGTGCTCCTCCGATAGTTTGTGGTGATGGAAAAATAGAAGGTGTGGAAGTTTGTGATACAAATAGTCAGGAATGTATTATTAATAATTATGCAGGAAGTCAAGTTTGTAAAACTAATTGTTCGGGGTTTATGGAATGTATTTCACAAGGTTTTTGTGGGGATAATATTGTAAATGGCCCAGAGATTTGTGATGATGGCAATAATGTAAATAATGACGGATGTTCTTCTTTATGTAAGATTGAAGCAGGAATTATTCCTGAATTACCTTCTATAAATGAAACTGTTCAAGAACTAAGTCCTGATCAAGTTCTTTTAAATATTGGACAATCTGCAGAGATTACAATTAATAAAGGCGATCAACTTTCTGTTAAATACGAAGAGTTGCGCAATGATCTTATTTTATTAAAAATTATTAGAATAGCTACTCCTTTATCAACAGACCAATTAGAAGTTCATTTAGTGAAAGTTAATAGTATAGATGGAGAAAAAATAACTGTTATAGTTAGTTCAACTCCCATTACTAGAGATATTATTTTGGGAGGTACTGAAATATTTGATTTTAGTGAGCAGATTCCCGGAGCTGGTGGGGGAGAAAGTGGTGGCGGAGGCGGTGGAGGAAGTGGAAGTAGTGTAATTACTCCTGGAGGTGGAGGAGGAGTTCAGCTTTCTCCGCAAATTTTTCCATATCAACTTAGAAACTGCATTGATTTAAATCAATGTGGTGTTAATGAAGGCATGCCTCAAGCTATTCAACAATGTATTATTGGAAATATAATCTTTACTCCAGAAAATAAAATTCTAACTATAGCAAATGGCACTACGATAGATTTTTCAACTGTAATTCAAGAAGGTGTAGGAAATGTTTTAGAAGTTAGTTGGTTTGTTGGAGATTCTCTTGAGAAAGGGAACTCTGGCAGCAGGAGTTTAGTAAGTTCTTTTAGCTATGAATTCTTTTTAGATTCAACAGTTGAAGCTAGAGTTAAAGTAGATAATAATAATCAAAACGAGAGGTGGATAATAAAAATTAATCCTAATGCAAAACCAAATTGTGCTGAGAATTGGTATTGTAATTATGATCAATGCGACGGAAAATATAAATTGGCTTTAGGATGCGAAGATCTCAACCAATGTGGTACTACTCTTTTTAAGCCTTTAAAGAAAGAATGTAATTGTATTCCAAATTATGAATGTGATAACTGGAAAGAATGTAATGTTAAATATGATATTAACGATATTCTTTATGGAAGACCATCTGTTTCAGCAAGCCAGCAAAGAAATTGCTACGAAAAAACAAACTGTATAGATGAACCTGATACTATTGTTAAAGATAGAGAATGTAAACTTTCAGTGCCAATTTATGCAGAAAAGAAAGAATGGTGTTTTGAAGAATATGTGGAGCTTTACGAAAAAGGTACAAATAAATTAGTTGGTAGATTTAAACAAAGAGTTATTGAAAATATTTTAGCAGTTGATATAGGCTTTACTGTTACTGAGTCAAAAAGTGTTTGTAATTATTGCTTTGATACTATAAAAAATTTTAACGAATTAGATATTGATTGTGGAGGTTCATGTCAACAATGTGTTGATCATGAAAAGTTCTTTGATTATTTATACTTTGCAAAAATTTCAATATCATTGTTATGGCTGTTGCTATTAATTATATTATTAATAATTTACCATTATAGTAGAAAAGAAATCATTCCAAGATTTAAATTATTCAAAACTAAAGAACCTAGACATAAATTTGAAGGATTTAAATTGTTTAATATCTATGATGTTATCCAAAGAATTATTATAAAGAGGAGGTTAGTAAGGAGAGTATCTTGGCCTAGGGATAAGTTTGAAGATCTTAGAAGAAAATTAGGAGAATGGAAAAGAAGACGCTATTATGAAACTATTGGACTTGAAAAAGAATTAGGAAGATTTAGTATTATTAGTAAAAAACCAGAAGAATTAGTGGAGATTAAAAAGAAAGAACCTGGAAAACTAAGAAGATATTTACTTCATTTATTATCTGGATATAAAATAAAACATCAAGAAAAGAAAAGAATAAAAAAAGAGAGAAAACTTATAAGAAAAGAAGCTCGTTTAATTAAAAGACGTTTAAGGAGAAAAGAAGTTTCAAGATCAGAGTTAAATGATCTTAGAAGAAAATTAAGACAATGGCAGCAAAAAGGTTATTATAATACTGGTGGTCTGCAGAAGAAGCTGGATAAATATGAAAGAAAGGGTCCTTTTGGATAGTTAGTTTTATAAATAATCTTAACTTTAAATTTAAAGATATGGTGATAAAAAGAGCTAATAGTGAGTCTAAAATAAGAGGGGATTTTTATGCCTTTCAAAAGAAAATTAATCGTTTAGAAGAATTTAAACACGAATTAAATTCTTTAGAAGCTAGAGGATTAATTAAAGGTTTTGAAAAAGAGGCAGGAATTATTCGTTCTATGTTGAAAGATGTTACTGCATTAAATGAACTTGAAAAAAGAATGCATGATTTAAGAAATTTAATTAAAAATAAAAAAACTATTAAGAAAAAATCTCCACTTAATAAATTAGTAGCTAAAGTTGAGGATATGGATGAAGATATTGAAGAAGTGGATGAAGATATGAAGAAAGGACTTAATGATTTAAAATCTAAAATAAATGAGAGTTTAGACAAGAAATCCCATGTTGACCATAATGTTGGTTTATTTGTGGACGATAATTTTCAGCAGTTTCTTCATAATTTAAAATTAGAGTTGTCTGAAAAAGTTAAAGAAAGAGAAAAGTCTCTTAATGATCAGTTAAAAACTGATTTAGATTTGCGTAAAAGAGAACTTGAAGATAAATATAAAGAATTAGAAAAAAAGTTGCATTCTTCTTATGATTCTAAGATGGAGACTGGTTTGCATAGAGAGATAAGGCTACGTTTTTCCCAGGAGCTAAAGAGGAAATTTGATACAGAACGCGCTAAACTTGATTTATATTATGTTAATAAGATGAAGGAAAAATATCATGATATCTTTGAAAAAGATAAGGTGCTTCTCGAAAAAAGATTTAAAGTTAGATTAGATAGAGAGATAAAGGAACAAAACAAGCTTGGGGAAAAAGAGGTTGAGTCAAAAATCAAGGAATTTGAACAAAAATTTATTCAAAAGCAAGCTAGTTTAACTTTTCGCAAATCAGAATTAGAGAAGCGCCTTAATAAAAAAATTAGGCAAACTTCTTATCAAAAATCACAAGAACATAAAATTTTACAAAAGAAAATTAAAGAATTAGATGAACAAAAAGATTTACTTAATAAAGAATATAGAGATAAGTTATATTATTTGAAAAAGGAATTAAATAAAAATAATAAAGAAGTATCTGCTTTAAAGGAAAATCTTAAAAATAAATTAATTCAGGAATCTCATGATTCTTTAATTAAGAAAACGAGAGAATATAGGATTAATTTAACTTCTAAGCTTAAAAAACATTTTGAGGATCAAATGCAGGAATTTATGCTGGAGCAAAAGAAGAAACAAGATCAAGAAATTCATGAAAAAACAAAAGAACTTTCACAGGCTTTATCTAATCAACAGAGAATTAATAGTAGTTTAAGCGAAAATCTTTCTGAAGCTAAGTATGATTTAGAGAGGAAAAAAGCCCAAGTTATGCAGCTTTTACAAGAAAATAAACTTAAGAATAGAAATTTATTAGAAGAAAGAACAAAAATTATACACAATGAAAAATTTAGATATGAAAAGGAAAAACATTACCTTATCGAGAAACATAAAAAGGAAATTAGCAATTTAACTATGAAAATACAAACTCAATTTCAAAAAATGTTTAATGATGAAGTTTACAAACAGTTATCTTTAGATCGTAAAAAGCTTGATAAGGAATACAACTTAAAGAAAGCTAATTTTAGAAATCTTTCTTTTAGGCAAAGAAGAGAAGCTAAAAATAAACTTTTAGAGGAGTATAAATTAAACCTACAAGCTAAAATTGCTGAAATTACAGATAGGGTTAGAAAAGATCTACAAAATAAATTTGATATAAACTTAAAAAAAGAAATTGTTTTGGTAAAAAATAATCTTAAAAATAAGCTTAAAGAAATTGAAAAAGAATATTTTTCTAGGGAGAAATCTTTGAAAATTAAAGAGAAGGCAGTTTTAGATAAAGAAAAGGAAAAAGATTTAGAACTTGCATCTGAAAAGCAGAAGTTAAGGAGCCAATTTTTATTTAAATTGGGAATTAAAAAAGCAGAATTAGACAGAGAACTTGTTAGATTAAAGAAATATGCTATTACTAAGGCAAATGATAAAATGTTAAAAGAACTTAAATTTAGAGAGGAAAATATTAAAAATTATTATCTTCGGGAATTTAATAAAAAATTAAAGGAACAAAAAGAAGCTCAACAAAGAGAAATGGATCAAAGAAAAGCTGAACTTGTTGAAGAACTAAGAAAGAAAGCAGCTTCTTTTTTAAGTTAATTTAAAATGAAGGACAAACATTTTATCTTAATTATTTTTATTATTATTTTAATTTTGAGCATTTTTGCTATATATTCAAAATTAACTGGAAATGCAATTTTTTCTACTAAAAATTGTGTTGGTATTAGAAATATTTTGGGTTTTTGTAAAAGTTCAAGTACTAATCTTTGCGTTGCAGAGTTTAATAAACTTAAAATAGATTTAGGTAGTTTATTAAATAAAAAAATAACTTCATTAAGTGAATGTTCTTCTGCTGTAAAAAACCAAGATAAAATTAACGAAGCTATCTGTCTTAATTCGGATAAATTAGGAAGTATTAAAATTAAATGGGATAATAAAATTATAAGTTCTTTTGAACTTATATGTGATGAAAGCATTTCTGAAGAAGCTGCTGTTACAATTGATGGTGTTTTAGGAGCTTCTATTTTAGAGGATTTAAAAAATGGAAAATTAGAAATTGAATATTTTATAGAAGATGATAAAGGTAAAAGATTTGAAATTATATCAAAGGATTTTTCAAAACAAGATTTAAATGAAAGTTTTGAAATTGGTTCTCAAGCTAAAATAAGGGGGAAATTGAAAGATGGAAAGATTTCTTTAAGTGATATTGAAACTTCTAATGTTCAACTTAGCCCAGTTTCTGGAAATAGAAAAATTTTGACAATTCTTATTAATTTTAATGACGCCAGTGTTTCATGCTCATCAACTCAAGTTAATGGGATATTATTTTCAGATGCAAATTCATTAAATAATTATTATAAAGAAACTTCATTTAATGCTTTATCTTTTACAGGAGATGTTATAGGACCTTATAATATTGATTTTAATTCTGTTTCTTCATGTACTTCTATAACATGGAATACTTTAACAAATCTTGCAAATTCTGCAGCAACTAATGCGGGATATAATTTGGCAGAATATAATCATATCATTTATGTAATGCCTTCTTCATGCAACGGAGGAAGTTCAATGGCGAAGGCTGATTTAGGAGGCAATAGAGTATGGAATATGGGGAGATGTAGTACTAAAGGAACTTATTTACATGAAATTGGCCATAATCTTAATATGCATCATACTTCTTCTGTTCCTGGGGAGTGCAAGGCGAATTCTATTAATTGCAATGAATATGGTGATATATCTGATGTAATGGGCGATCATTATGCTGGAGGTTTAATGCAGGTTAATTCTCCACATAAATATCAGATGGAATGGATTCCATTAAATAAATTTATCACTCCTTCTTCTGGAGTTAGTATTTATGAAATTGCAGCAATAGAGTTAAATCCTTCTCAGACAACTTTATATCAAGGAATAAAACTTCCCGGGAATTATTATTTGTCTTATAGAAAACCAATTGGTTTTGATTTAACATTGAATTCTTATTATCTTAATAAAGCAAATATACATAATTATACTGGTGGAAATGCTAGAACATTTTTTGTTAAAGGAATTTTAGACAATGGAATATTTAATCATCCAAGTGGACTTTTTTCAATTAAACAGCTAAGCCATACAGCTGATAGTGTAAGAGTTGAAGTTACAATGAATCTTGTTTGTACACGAGTAGCTCCAACTTTAACAGTTTCTCCAAGTTCTCAAACTGGATTTGCAGGAGATAGTTTAAGTTATAATATTAATATTGTTAATAATGATGACTCTTTATGCGGAGCAACTACATTTTCTTTGAACTCTCAAGTACCTAGTGGATGGAGCTCAAGTTTCTCACAAAATTCTTTTGCTCT
>CAYHYE010000008.1:0-19265 GCA_964360755.1 Candidatus Woesearchaeota archaeon | reverse complement strand
TGTAATAAAATTTAGTATCTGTCTGATTATAAAGAAATGCATTTATTGTTTGATTATAGAAATATGCAGAAATTGTTTGATTATATAAGAATGCACTTACTGTTTGATTATAAAGCCAAGTATTAACTAAAGTACCATTATCTACATAAACAGCTCCTGAAAAATTTCCACTGCCTCTTACATCTAATTCTAAAGTAGGAGAGGCGGTTTTAACACCGACTTTTACACCAACACTATCAACATATAAAGTAGCTTCATTAGCATTTAAAGTTCCATTTACTTGCAGATTTCTAGAAAAAAATCCATCTCTCCATCTATTTGTGGAGTTTCCTACATCAAAAAGATCATCAAAATTTTTTGCAGGAACTAAAGAGCCATTTATGTCTAAATTAGAAACTCCTAAAGAAGTTATGTTATAAACAAATAAAGACTGGGCGAAAACATTTCCTCCAATAATACTAACTCCAGAACTCTGCCAGCCATTATTGAAATGAGTAGTTCCAGTAATATTCACACCAGATGATGCTATATTAATGACAGTTCCAACCCTAAAAACACTTGTAACATTAACATCATTAAAAACAACACTTTCAGTTGTATTCAAATTCTGATTAAATATATTTCCATAAACTCTTTGATCTGTCTGATTATAAAAGAAAGCACTTATTGTTTGATTATATAAGAATGCATTTGCTGTTTGATTATAAAGCCATTGAGTTACATTTGTAGTTACATCTAAATCAGTTCCATTAAAAGTTAAATAATTTGTACTAGTGGATTTAATAATCCAGCTGAAAACTCCTTTAAACCACCCGCCAGCTCCTGTACTAATATTTAATCCATTATCCCAGACAGCAGAATCATTATTGAAAACAATATTATCTCCACCTGAAATTTGCAATAAAGTAATATTTCCAGTTATTTCTGGACTGGGATATCCAGTAGCATTACTTAAGTTAATGCTATAAGCAAGATGACTTGAATTAACTTGATTTGGATTTATGAAACTTGCATTTATCTGTCCTGTCGAACTCTGAAAAATTTGTCTTGCACCACTTTCATTAAAAGTGAACTTTTCTCCATTAATATACATCTCAATGTAATACAATCTTCCATATTCTAAAATAAGTTCATTAGAAGAATCATTTCCTAAAAGAACATCATATTTTCCATCTAAGATAGTATTATTAAAAGTCATATTATAAATAACATTTCCACCGCTTAAGGCACTATAAATTGTAACAGTTAAATTTCCTGAAGCTAAATTAGCAGTTCCTTGCTGAACATTTCCTTGCAAAGATAAAAGATCATTAAGAGCTGATGCAAATCCTAAAGATAATATAAATATAAAGATAAATATGAATAATGTTATTGTAAAGACTTTTTTCAGATTTAATGGGAAATTTTTTTCAAATATCATTTCTTTTTCTTGGATTCTTTTTTATCCAATATTTTTAATTTTAAAATATCGCCAAAATTAATATCTAAGAATTCACAGATAGTATCAGGTATTGTAATTGTCTTGGAAGTTTTGCCAGTTACCTTTGCAATAACAATATCATCATCAACGCTATGAGTATTACTATTACTGGTTTCCCTATCACCCTTAATCATAATAAATCAAGTTAAAACTGATTTATAAGGTTTTCGCTTTATTTAAATATATTAAAATAATATTAAATATGATTAAATAAGTTTAAATCAGATTAAATAAATAGGTAGGATTAAACAGTTAATAAACCTTTAAATCAATTCTCCATCTAAATTTGTAAGGAGCAATTTCGCCTGCTTTTTTTACTTTTAAAATTTTAATTTTCTTTCTATATTTTTTAGCTTGGTTTTTAATTAATTTTAAAATTTTTTCCTGATCTTTTCCAAAGGCATAATAATGGATATTTCCATTATTTTTAATAACTAAAAAAGCTTCTTTTAAAAAAGAATCTTTTAAATTAGGTCTAGGCATTATTATTCTATCAAATTTTATTTTTTCTTTAAAAAATTTAGGGATAATTTTTTTAACATCTCCTTGAAAAAGTTTAATATTGTTTAATTTATTTAGTTTAACATTCTCTGAAGCATATTTTGAACATTCTTTTCCTAATTCAATTGAATAAACTTCTTTAGCTTTTGAATTTTTAGCAATTTCAATGCTATAAGGTCCAACACCTGCAAACATTACTAAAACTCTTTCATTTTTTTTAACTTGAGAAAAAATTTCTTTTCTTTCATTGCTTAATCTAGGGGAAAAATAGCAAGTTTCAATATTAAATTTAAATCTGCAGTTGTTTTCAAAATATTCTGCGATTAAATTTCTTTTTCCAGCTAAATGTCTTGTTTTAATTGTTCTTAGCCTGCCTTTAACTTTATCAGATTTTTCAACAATTGTTTTAACAGATTTTTTTTCATTTAAAATCTTTTTAGCAAAATTAATCTTCTCGCTTTTTTTAATTCCTTCTGGGAATTTTAAAATTACAATATTTCCAATAATATCATATACCATATTTAAAAAAAGAAATTAAGATTAATAAAATTAACTATCTTTAGTGTATTCTTTCTATTAGTTGAACAATGTTTTTTGTGCGCCTTTAATTTTTATCTCATTAAGTTTTTCAATTTGCTTATCAATTCTATCTAAAGAAAAATCTCTTTCTAGAAGAATTTCTTTTATTTTTATTTCATTAATTTTTGGGAATTGTATTTTAATATTTTTGTCAACATTTGATTTTTTAAACATTTCAAATATTTCTTTCCATTCAAACTCCAAATCATCAAAATTCTTAAAAATCTGTATAGGAGTTTTATATTTTTGAACAAATTGTAGGGCTTTTTTTTGGCCTATGCCTTTAACCCCCTTAGGATTATAATCAGTGCCTGTTAAAATGCCTAAACAAATAAGCTGATCATAGTCAATTTGTAATTTATTTAAAACATCTTCTAATTCGATTATTTCAGGATTAATTTCAACATAACCTGAAATAGTTTTTCTTTTTCTTGCTAAAGTTAGATTTTGAATTAATCTTGGAGCTCCAAAAAGCAAACAATCATAATCTTGTGATGCAACTCCATAAGCTTCTCTAGTTTTTGCTAAATAAGAAGCTTGTGCTTCTCCTTCTGAAGGGGCTTGGATAATAGCAATACCCATAGCTTGTAAAAGCTCTTTACTTTCTTTTATAATATCCTCATCTATTTTTACAAATTGTGCGCTGTATTTTTTCATCTCATCATAATCCTTCTTTTTTATTGCTTCTTCAAATTTTTCTTTTGCAATATCCTTTGCCTTTTTTCTTGCTTCATTTGTTGCAAATTTTTTTTCAGGGGGTTTGCCATCAAAAACATAAGCTAATTTAATGCCTTCTGACAAAAGAGAAATATTTCTGTAAAATAATCCAGACAAATGACTTGTAATATTTCCTTGTTTATCTTGCAAAGGCGTGCCGTCATATTGCCTTATAGAACTTAAAAACTGATAAATTGCATTAAAAGCGTCAACAGCAATAACTTTTCCTTTTAATTCAGAAAATGAAATTTCTCTTCTTGGAACTATATCTCTTATGTTTAATCCCATTAATTAAATAGAAATCTAACCTATTAATAAATTATGGTTAAAACTAAAATAAATATCCCTGCCCTGTTTGACTTGAACTCCTTATGGAATCTTTAGAAGATTTTTTAGAAGACTTTTGTTGCGGCTGGTGTTTAAGTGCTTTCTCATATCTTAACTTAAAAAAATCAATAGCTTCTTCATAAGTTGTTTTATTCCAAGGACGTATATCTCCATGTCCACGATCCGCATAAAATGAAGGATAACCTATTGCAACAATTTTATCTCTAGATTCAGCGTCTAAATTTTCACTATAACCATTAGATCTAGCTTTTTCTTGTAAAAAATGATAAACCCCAATAATTTTTATGTCTTTTAGAAAACTAGTATAATTAGGATTAAACCTATTAGTTGTTTTTTTTGTTCTAGTTCTTGCAGCTAAAGTTTGTTCAGACATTGTCTCTGATTCATTTGCTTCAACCCATTCCTCAAGTTCACGAGTCTCATTTCTCTCACTTCTATAACTAGCATCATGCCTTCCAGTCTCATATTCTAAAAATCTTTTTGCATCTTTTGAAACTCTTATTTGGTATTTTCTCATATTTAAATAATAAATTCAACATATTTAAATCTTTCTATTGTTACTTCTAATAAAGGACAAATAAATTAAAAGGAACTTTTTAATAGATAGTTTATTTTTAAAACAAATGAATAAGTTAAATGCATTTATCGTATATCCAACATACGAAACAATAGACGGAAAAACACTTATATATTTATATGGAAAATTAGAAAACGGAAGCTCTTTTGTAAGTATGCATGATTTTAAGCCATATTTTTATATTAGAACATCTGAAGTCAAAAAAATAAAAAAACATCTTGTTAAAACAGAAATTAAAGAGACAAATTTAACAAACTTTTCAGGAGAAAAGGTGACAAAACTTATATTCCACACACAACCAGAACTTAAGGAGATTCATGAGAAAATAAAAAAAATCATTCAAACCTATGAAGCAGATATAAGACCGCATTATAGATTTCTTATGGATAATAATATTTTAGGAACAATTTCTATTGAAGGGGAATATGAAACAAATGAAAGTGCAAAAATAGATAGAATTTACAACAATCCAACCATATCAAAAATACAGGAAGAATTTATTCCTAAATTAAAATTAATTTCAATAGATATAGAAATAGATGAATTTGGAAAGCTATATTGTATAGGTATTTATGGAAATGATTACAAAAAAAATTTTTTAGTAAATCCAACAAAGAATAAAATACATATTCAAAATACTGAAATTTGCAGCAATGAATCAGAATGTTTGGAGAAATTCAAAAAAGAAATAATTGATTTAGATCCAGATGTAATTAGTGGATGGAATGTTATAGATTTTGATTTTCTCTTTTTAAAAAAATTATTTACTAAACATGAAATTCAATTTGATCTTGGAAGGGATAATTCAAATGTTTCGATAAGAATCCAAGATAATTTTTTCAGGAATTCAACAGTAGATATTGTAGGAAGGCAGGTATTAGATGGTTTAAATTTTGTTAGAGATCCATTTATACAAGAAGCTCCAACAATAAAAAATGCCTCATTTGAATCATACTCTTTAGAAAATGTCTCAATGTCTATTTTAGGAAAGGGCAAATTAATAAAGGGAAAAGGAAGTGAAAGACATGAAGAAATAAAAAAGATGTACGAGTCAAAAAATGAAAAAAATTTGAAAAAAATAGTAGAATATAATTTACTAGATGCAGAGCTTGCCTATAAAATACTTGAGAAAACTAAAGCAATTGAACTATCAATAGAGCGCTCGCAATTAACAGGCATGCCTCTTGATAGGATAGGTGGTTCAATAGCTAATTTTGATTCTTTATACATTAGGACTGCAAATAAAAATGGCTTAGTTTCTC
This sequence comes from Candidatus Woesearchaeota archaeon, assembly GCA_964360755.1. Classification (GTDB taxonomy): domain Archaea; phylum Nanobdellota; class Nanobdellia; order Pacearchaeales; family GW2011-AR1; genus JACPLR01. The sequence goes on along the minus strand of CAYHYE010000008.1, from coordinate 13,801 downwards.
CAACAATGTCATTTTCAAAAAAAGAAGAAAGAATTACAGGAGGTTATGTACATACTACCTCTCCAGGAATTTATGAAAATGTATTAATCTTAGATTTTAAATCTCTATATCCTTCAATAATAAAAACATTTAATATAGATCCTGCAGCATTTATTGAAAGGAAAGAAAAAAATTGTATAGAATCTCCAAATAAGGCTTGCTTTAAAAATAATAATGGCATACTTCCCGAAATAATTACAAAACTTCACGAAGCAAGAGAAAAAGCAAAAAAAGAAAAACGTGAATTAAGTTCATATGCAATAAAAATAATAATGAATTCTTTTTTTGGAGTTTTAGCATCTCCAAACTGCAGATATTTTAATTTAGATATAGCAAATGCAATAACTAGCTTCGGACAATTCATAATTAAATTAAGTGCAAGTGAGATTGAAAAGCTTGGTTATAATGTGATATATATGGATACAGATTCAGTATTTGTAACAACTAAGAAAAAAAGCAAGAATTTTGATGAAGTAGGAAAATCAATTCAAGAATATATTAATTTATTTTATGATAAATATGTAAAAGAAAAATACAATAGAAAATCTTATTTAGAGTTAGAATATGAAAAATTATATTTATCATTAATGATACCGAAATTGCGTGGAGGTGAGAGCGCTGCTAAAAAGCGTTATGCAGGACTGATAAAAAAAGACCAAAAAGAAGAATTAGAAATAATAGGTTTAGAAGCTATAAGGGGTGATTGGACAGAAGCAGCCCAAAATTTCCAAAAACAACTTTTGATGAAAGTTTTCAAAAAAGAAGAAATTTCAAATTTTATCAAAGAATATATCAAGAAAGTTAATGGGGGCAAGTTAGATAATGAATTAATATACAGAAAATCAATAAGAAAAGACTTAAAAGAATATACAAAAACAACTCCCCCACATGTTAAAGCAGCTAGAAAACTTCCTAAACTAGAATCTAACTTAATTGAATATTACATAACTGTTAATGGTCCAGAGCCTATTCAACTAAAAAAGCACAAGATAGATTATAACCATTATATAGAAAAACAAATAAAACCAATTGCTACTCAAGTATTAGATTTATTTGGCAAAGACTTTGATGATATAATAAAAGGATCAAAACAAGCAAAGTTGTTTTAAACTTTATAAAGAACTTGTATAATATGTATAGTTAAAATAGCAAATCCAAAAGAAATTCTTATACTTCTAGTTAATTGCTTTTTTAAACTAATATTTTTATGTTCATAAATTCTATAGCTGCCTTCAAAAATTAAAAAAATTGAAAGTAAAAATGCAAGAAGATCAACAGTTATAGGATCAAAATAACTACAACTATTTTCAACAACATCAGCATTTAATTGAACATAAATTGAAGAAACAATACCAAAAAGAGAGAGAAACAAAGTAAATAATATAGTTTTATAAATATTATTCATAAATAAAATAAAAAACCAAACTATAAAAATGCTTTCCTCATAATATTATAATGTTAAAAAAACAAATAAATATAATTGAAAAAGCAAAACCTAGTCAGATAGAAAGGTTAAAAAAATTAATGTCTGACGAAAAAGATTGGAAGGATTTCTGTGAAATTTCAAATGCTTCTCCAATAAATTCAATTCGTGTTAACACATTAAAAATTTCAATTAATGAATTAAAAAATCGCTTAGGAAAAAAATGGAAAATATCACAACCATTCAAATCAAATCCAGAAATAATAATTGTCGAAGATGATTTAATGCCTGGAGAATTAGGAAAATCAATAGAACATATTTTAGGATATTATTATATTCAAGATATTGCAAGTATGATGCCGGTTATTTCTTTAAATCCAAAAGAAGATGAAATTATTTTAGATTTATGCGCAGCGCCAGGAAGCAAAACAACGCAGCTATCGATGATGATGGAAAACAAAGGGACAATAATCGCAAATGATGAAAATTTAGGAAGAATAGGTATTTTATCAACAAATCTTCAAAGATGTGGTGTTACAAATACTGTAGTAACAAGAGAAAATGGAAATTATTTATGTAAAAGCCTTGATAAACTAAAGTTCAAGTTTGATAAAATTCTCGTTGATGCTCCATGTTCAGGAGAAGGGACAATAAGAAGTTCGCCTCAATCAGTTTTAATGTTTAGTGAAAATTTGATAAATAATTTATCCAGAATCCAAAAAAGCCTTTTGGAAAATGCTGTTAAAATTATAAAAGAAGGTGGAGAAATAGTTTATTCAACTTGCACTCACTCTCCTGAAGAAAATGAAGGAGTTGTTTCTTATATCTTAGATAAATATCCTGAAATACAAATTGAAGAAATTAAACTACCACTAAAAATAAGGAATGGAATAACAAATTGGAATGGAATAAAATACAATTCCAATGTTAAAAAATGCGCAAGAATTTATCCGCAAGATAACAACACAGAGGGTTTTTTCATTGCTAAATTAAAGAGGGTGAAATGATCGCCCAAAAGTTTTATAAAGTAATTAAACATAAAAAATTTATATATACCCCACAATTGCTTAGGCAACTGTGGGCTTTAAAAATATGAAAAGGGTTTCTATATTTATTGATGGCAATAATTTTTATTATGGTTTAAAAAAGATTTATATTGATTCTAAGGATTTAAGTAAATTTAACTTTGAAAAATTTATAAATTATCTAAAAAAAGAGAGGGAAATAGTTTCAATATATTACTACAATGCTCCACTTGATAGAACAAAAAATTTAAAAAAATACCAAAATCAGCAAAGATTTTTTGAAATATTAAAAAAAATACCAAAATTCAATGTAATTTTATGTAAATTATTAAAAAGAAAAATAAAGGATCAATATATTTATGTTCTTAAAGGGGATGATATTCATTTAGCAGTAGATATGATAAAAGAGGCATATAAAAATAGATTTGATACTGCTATTCTAATTTCAGGAGATGGAGATTTTTTTCCTGTAGTAAATGCAGTTAAAGATATAAATAAAGAAGTAGAAAATGTTTATTTTAAACCAAGTTCATCAAGTCATTTAAAGCGAATATGTAATACTTCTATAAGATTAAAAAAAGAAATATTAAACCAATTCTTTGAAGAATAAAATGAATAAAGTAGAATTTTTAGACAAAGCAAAAAAGAAAAAAGTATTAAATAAATTGGAAGAAGATTATGGAATTAACAAGCTTAACTATCTATTAATCAGATCAGGAAAAGAAAATATTAGAATATTCTCTGGCAATTTATCAAAAGATGAACTTAATTTATTAGCGAAAAATGTAAATTTGGAATTAATAGGAACAAAATTATGCACAATAACTGAAGAGGGCATCAGATTAAATTTTGATTTAATCAATCTGCCTGAAATAAAATCTCAAATTTCAAAAAATATAATTGATTTAAATGAGGATGAAGCTAAAAAATGGATGAGGGGAGAGGATTTAAAAATAGATACAAAAACTAAAGAAAAGTTTTTAGTAGTAAAAAAAGCAGAGGATTTATTAGGAATAGGAAAAGTCTATAGAGAGATTTTAAAAAATTATATCCCAAAAGAACGAAGGATAAAATGAATATATTTAAAGGGAAGTTTCTAAAAGAAACTGTAGGTGTCTTTTAAGATGGACAAAAAAGATATAGAAAATTTCAAGAAAGCAGGAGAAATTGTAAAAAAAGTAAAGGAAGATATAAAAAAATGGATAAAAAAAGATATGCTTTTATTGGAAATAGCTGAAAAAATTGAATCAGAAATTATAAAACAAGGAGGCAAACTAGCTTTTCCAGTAAATCTAGGAATAAATGAAATAACTGCACATTACACTCCAAGTTATGATGATAAAACAAAAGCACATGGATTATTGAAAGTAGATTTTGGAGTTGCAATAGATAATTATGCAGCAGATAATTCTTTTTCAATAGACTTAGAAAATTCAAAAGAAAATAAGAAATTAATAGAAGCAAGTGATGAAGCTCTTGAAAGAGCTATTAAAACTGTCAAAGAAGGAAAAACTCTAGGAGAAATAGGAGCTGAAATTCAAAAAATAGCTGAAAAACACGGATTTTCACCAATAAGAAATCTTTCAGGTCATGGAATTGAAAAAGGAAATTTACATGCTAATTTAACAATTCCTAATTATGATAATAATAGCACTAAATTATTGCCTGACGGTGTTTATGCAATAGAACCATTTATTACAACAGGAGTTGGAGAAGTAAGAGATGGGAAAGAATCTGGAATTTATGAATTAAGGAATATTAAAAATGTACGTGATCAGAAAACTAGGGAAATCTTAGAATATATATCAAAAGAATACTCGACTTTGCCATTCTGTTCAAGATGGCTAATAAAAAAATTTGGAACTAGGGCTTTAATTTCACTAAAATTAATAGAGCAAACAGGAGCCTTGCATCAATTTTCCCAGTTAATTGAAAAATCAAAAAAACCAGTTGCTCAAAGTGAAGCTACTATTATAATCGAGAAGGGAAATGTTGAAGTTGTGACTTAAAAAATATATAATTTGCTACACTAATATTTTTATAGCAAAGATAATCCAAAAAGTTATGAAAGCATTATTTTTAGATAGAGATGGAGTAATAAATGTTTACAAGGAACGCATTACTTCACCAACGCAAATAGAATTAGTTGCAAATTCAGCTGAGGCAATAAAACTTCTTAATGAAAATAATTTTAAAACTATAATTATAACAAATCAGCCACAAATTGCAATGGGTCTTTGTACAATCCAAGATGTAGAAACTATCCATAGTTTTCTTTTGCAACTTTTATCAGAAAGGAATGCAAGAATTGATGGATTATATTATTGCCCACACAAACCAAATCAGAAAATTCCTGAATATTCTATTAAATGCGAGTGCAGAAAGCCAAAACCTGGAATGATTCTTCAAGCTCAAAAAGATTTTAAAATAAGCGATCTTTCAAGTTGTTTTATGATTGGTGATACCTTAGCAGATATTGAAACTGGAAAAAACGCAGGATGTAAAACGATACTTGTAAAAACAGGTCTAGGAGGAGAATATAGCTCTGATCATATTATTCCAAATTATATCACAAATGATTTGTATGAGGCTGTTACAAGGATAATATTAAAAAACTATGACTAAAAATATTGTTATAATCCAAAACCCTAATAAACCCAAATTATCTTAATAATTTATGTTAAGACTTTACAGTACCCTAACAAGAAAAAAAGAAGAATTTAAACCATTAAAAAAAGGAAAAGTTGGAATATATTCCTGCGGACCAACTGTTTATGACTATGCCCATATAGGGAATCTAAGAACTTGTATCTTTAATGATTTATTAAAAAAAAGCCTGAAATTTCTTGGCTATAAAGTTACTCATGTAATGAACATAACAGATGTTGATGATAAAACAATTATGGCTTCTCAAAAGAATAATATCAAATTAAAGGAGTTTACAAAAAAATATGAAAAAATATTCTTTGAAGATTTGGAAGAATTAAACATAAAAAAACTTGATTATATTTTAAGGGCTAGTGAAAATATAAAAGAAATGGTTCAGCTTATTGAAATTTTGCTAAAAAAAGGCTATGCATATAAAGCAAGTGATGGTATATATTTTAGGATTGATAAATTCAAAAATTATGGGAAATTAGTACAAATAAAAAAACAAAAAGCTACTAAATCTAGAATTAAAAATGATGAGTATGATAAAGAAAATGTTCAGGATTTTGCACTATGGAAATTTTATTCAGAAAATGATGGTGATGTTTTCTGGAAAACAAAAATAGGTATGGGAAGACCTGGTTGGCATATTGAATGTTCTGCAATGTCAATGAAGAAACTTGGAAAAAGTTTCGATATTCATACAGGAGCTAGTGATTTAATGTTTCCTCATCACACAAATGAAATAGCTCAAAGTGAAGCTGCAACAGGAAAACAATTTGTAAAATACTGGTTGCATGGCGGGATGCTAAAAATGAAAGAAGAAAAAATGTCAAAGTCTTTAGGAAATATTATAACTTTAAATAATATAAGAGAGCATAATTTTTCTCCATTAGATTATAGATATTTGTGCTTAGCAACTAATTATAGAGAACCTTTACAATTCTCATTTGAAAATTTAGCATCAGCAAAAAATTCTCTTCAAAGGCTTAAAAATATTTGCTCTGAATTAAAAGATGATAAAAAAATAAATAAAAAATATTTAGAAGAATTTAAAAAAAATTTAGAAGATGATATAAATGTCTCAAAAGCATTGCAGGTTTTATGGAATTTTGTTAGGGATGAAAAAGCACAGGGAAAATTTCAAACCATAAAAAAAATGGACGAAGTTTTTGGGCTAAAACTGCTAGAAAAAGAAAAAATTAATGTTCCAAATGAAATAAAAAACTTTGTTAGGGAAAGAGAAATTGCAAGAAAGAATAAAGAATGGAAAAAAGCTGATGAAATAAGAGAAAAAATAATTTCTTTAGGTTATAAAATAGATGATACGAATGAAGGAACAAAAATTAAAAAGATTTATATACCATAAGAGAATTTAATTTAACATGAAAAATATATCAATATTTATAATTTTAATTTTAGTTATTTCCTTATTTATATTTCCAATAATAAACGCAGAAGGTTCAAGTACAGAAAGTATTGAAATTCAAACAAATAATTCTGAGTCTCAACCTACTAACCAAAATGATAGTGAAAAAGAAACTGGGTTGGATAGAGCAATTAATGCTTCTGAAAACAGATCTGAAAGAGCAAAACAGGTTTTAGAACAATTAAGACTTTGTGAAACTTTAGATGATAGAAGAGAAAGGATAGAATGTAGGTTAAAGATTTCTAATAGAAAAGAATATAAAAATAATCAGACTAGTATTCCTGAAACTTGCAGAAATTTAACTAATAAAGATGAATGTCGTAATTTATATAAAAGGGTTGAATATTGTTATGAATTAGAAGGAAGAGCTAAAAATAAGTGCTTTAAAAGAATTGCTGGATTTGTACATGCAAAAATAACAGACGAACCCACAGATTCAGAAAAGCCTAAAAAAATAAGAGAATATATAAGCTTTTTATTGTATGATTTGCAGGAAAAAATTGAAAAAAAAGTTGAATCTGGAGAAATAAACGCAGAAAGAGCTTCGTTAGTTATTAATCAAATAGTTGAAATAAAAGAAGATTTATTAAATAATAAACCAAAATCTATAATAAAACCTAAACTACTTGAGCTAAAATTTTTAGTGAAAAGTCTATCTAAAACATGAAAACTAGTTCAATAATTACAATAGCTGTAGTAATTATATTATTAGTTGTAGGCATTTATTTTTTATACAGCCAAAAAACTACAACAACATATGGAAGTGATAATAATCAGCCAGGAAGTCAACTAGATAAAATTTCAGAATCCGAATTTGAAAATATACAAACAGAAGATGAAGTTTTAACCGAAATTGATAATACAATTAATTTATTAGAATAATAGTAATACTTAAAAATGCTAATCTTATGCTATTTTTATGACAAATATCCAAAAAGGCTTTGCATATTATAAATACCGCTGGTTTATAACATCAAATGGAAAATTAGTGGTTGGTGGAAAAAATGCTGAACAAAATGAAGAGCTTATAAAAAAATTTATAGAGCCTAAACATGATTTAGAATATAGTTCACAAATTTCACTAAAAAATTATTCTAAAAAAGAAAAATATGTTGTAATGCATACAAGATCTCCTGGTAGCCCTTTTTCAATAATTTTAGATGAAAATCCAAATGAAAAAGATATTAATGAAACGGCAATTTTTACAGCTTCATTTTCAAGACAATGGAAATCTAGAAAAAAAGAAGCACAAGTAGATGTTTTTCTTTTAGAGCAAATATATAAAGAAAAAAATATGAAAGTTGGTACTTTTGGAGTTACTGGAAAAATAGACCATAGAAAAATTCCTTTAATTTTACATTTAAAAAAACAATTAAATGTATTAAGAGCAGTACCATTCAAATCAGATAATAGCCTGATAATAATTCCTGGAAAAATTCCAAAAGAGAAATTTGCAATGCAGATATCTAAAGATTATAAAATTGACATTCAAGAAGTTTTAAATGCTCTTCCAACAGGAGGTTTTGATTTTGAAATAGCTATATTAAACAAGCCAAATAAAGAGTATAATAAAACATCCAAAAAGAAAAAATGATCCTTATATCAACAGTTCATGTCGGGAAAAACGGAGTGACAGAAAATTTAATTGAAAATCTAAAATCTCATTTTAAAAATCACCAAAATGTAAAGGTAGTTTTTCTAAGAAACTCTTCAAGAGATAAAAACAGTGTAAAAAAATCTGCTGAAGAAATTATAGAAAAACTTGGAAAAAATTATACTTACAGAATACTAGGGTTCACAGTTTTCATAAAAAAATGGCGTAGACCAATGAATAATAAATAGTTTTATAAACCCGCTAAATAATTAAATTAAAGGTTAAATCGCTTAAGCGATTCTATCTCTGTAAAGAGAGCCTAAATAAATAATAAAATGAGTATTTATAACATTTCACATAGGGAATTTAATAATAAGCTAGCTGAAAAGCTTAAAAAAATTCATGAATTTAAAGCTCCTGAATGGAGTTTTTTTGTAAAATCTAGTGTTGCTCGCCAACGCCTTCCAACAGAAGAAGATTTCTGGTATAAAAGAATTGCAAGCATTTTAAGACAATTATATATAAAAAGAAATATTGGAGTTAACAGACTTAAAACTCGTTATGGGGGCAAAAAAAACCGTGGTGCAAGACCATCTAGGTTTAAAAAAGGCTCTGGAAAAATAATTAGAACAATAATGCAGCAAGCTGAAAAAGCTGGTTTAGTAGAAAAAATTGAAAAAAAAGGTAGAAAGTTAACTGAAGAAGGCAAAAAAATGTTAGAGAGTATAAAATGACAATTCCAAAAAAACAAAGGCAAAAAAAAATAAAATTAGCTAGTGCAAATAAATTAACTAAGTGGGCTCCTATTTGGGCAGTTATAAGAAAATATGGAAAAGGGAAAAGAATCCATCCTTCAGCAACAACAAAACAAAGAAGATCATGGAGATATACTAAACTAAAAATAAAACCAAGGAGAATGCAAAAGAAGCATTTAGGATAAAATGAATCAATTACCAGTATTTAAAGAATCTGATAGTGTTTCAGAAGATTGGTATCGTACAGTAAAAAGTATTTTGGAAGATAATGATATTTGTAATTATTTAAATATGGTATGTTTAGGAGATAAAAGTGATAATGGAAGAAGTGATTATTATATGGAAACAGAAAAAGGGGGAGTTGCTATACTTATGGAAGATGAGAAAAGTTCTTACAAAATTTTATATGCTGGAACAAAGGAAACAATTGAATTAGCAAGAAAGACTTTGGAAGATATAGTTAAAAAATCCCTAATAAAAGTTTAAAATGGCAAAAACAAAAAATATTGTAAATGAAAGAGAATATATAATAAATTTAAGAAAAGATATTTTAATTACTCCAAAATATAAAAGAACCCCTAAAGCTATAAAAGCAATAAAAAAGTTTATTGCGAAACACATGAGAATTCCTGAAAGAGATGTCAAAAAAGTAAAACTTGATAGTTATCTAAATGAAGAAATTTGGTTTAGGGGAATTCAAAAACCTCCGAGAAAAATAAAAGTAAAAGCTAAAAGAGATGGGGAATTTGTAAGGGTTGAACTTGTTGATATTCCAGAAAAATTAAAGTTTAAAATAGCAAGGCAAGAAAGGTTAAAGAAAAGTGTTGAAAAAGCAAAAGAAGAAAAAAAAGAAACTAAAAAAACAAAAGAAGTTGTAGATTTGGAGAAAAAAACAGAAGAGGAAATTAAAGAAGAGAAAAAAGAAGAAAAAGAAAAATTAGAGTCAGCAAGCGAATTAAAAGAAAAAATGGCGGAATTGCAGCATAAACAACAAAAGCATGTTAAAAAAGAAATTTCTCCGAAGGCCCAGCATAGAATGGCTTTGCAAAAATAAAAATGATTGAAAAATTTCCAGAAAATGAAAGGGTTAAGTTTTTAAATTGAACAGTTTTATATTTTAATTAGATAAAAATGAAAGGAGGTAAAAAATGAAAAACTCTGAATATGGACCATTATTGCTAAGATTAACTATCGGAATTATGTTTTTATATCAAGGAATAGGCAAACTTATGAATCCAAGTGGTCCAACAGGAATGTTAACAAATTTAGGATTTCCAATTCCTCAAGTTTTTGCTTGGATACTTTTGTTATCTGAGATAATCTTTGGATTAGCAGTTTTAGTTGGATATAAAGTTAAATATTCTGTATGGCCATTAGTACTAATATTTTTAGTAGTAATTGGAATGGTAGTTTTACCAGCAGAACAATTTAATGTTGTAACGCTATTTTTTCACATAATTGTGATAGCAGGATTGATAAGCTTATCATTAACAGGGCCTGGAAAATTAGCTATAGGAAGAAATTTCAAATAAAAATATTTTTAATTTTTTTATTTATTTTATTATTTTTGAACAGGGATAATTTATAAACTAAATTCTCTATTTTTAATTATGAAAAAAGTAGTTATAATTGGTGGAGGGTTTGGTGGCAGTGCAGCTGCAAAAATTCTTGAAAAAAACCTTGAAGTTATATTAATTGATAATAAAAACTATTTTGAATTTACTCCAAGTATTTTAAGAACTGCTGTAAACCAAAAGATTACCAGAAAAATAAGAGTTTTTCACAAAGATTATTTAAAAAAATCCGAAATTGTAGTTGGAAAAGTAAAAGAAGTACATAATAAATATATAAAAGTAAACAATAAAAAAATAATATATGATTATCTAATAATTGCAACAGGATCAAAATATGATTTTCCATTAAAAGGAAAAAATGTGGTTAGTGCATATTCCTCAAAAGAGCTAGAAAAAAATTCGAAAAATCTATTAAAATCAAATAATATAGTTATAATTGGTGGCGGATTAGTGGGAATTGAATTAGCTGGAGAAATAATTGAAAAATTTCCTGAGAAAAACATCTCAATAATTCAATCTTCTTCTAGTATTTTACCAAGAAATCATAAAAAAGCTATAGATTTAGCTAAAAATTTCTTAGAAAATAAAGAAGTAAAAATTATGACAGAAAAAGTGGTAGATAAAATTGAAAATGGAAGGATAATAACAAATAAAAATGAGAAAATAAAATGTGAACTTGTTTTTTTATGTAGTGGTATCAGCCCAAACTCTGATTTTATGAAAGAAGAATTTAAAAAATACCTAGATGAAAAAAAAGCTATAAAAGTCAATAAATTTTTACAAGTTGAAAAACATGACAATCTTTTTGCAATAGGGGATGTAAATAATATAAAAGAAGAAAAAACAGCACAGTCAGCAGAAAAACAAGGAAAAATAGTTGCTAAAAACATCATAAGGATTGAAAATAATCAAAGACTTAAAGAATATCATCCAGAAAAACGTATAATGTTAATAAGTCTAGGAAAATGGAATGCCATTTTTGAATATAAAGGCATAGTTTTTTCCGGATTAATTCCTGCTTTTATGAAATGGTTAGTAGAAAAGAAAACAATAATTAAATACTAATTCTAAATAACAATTCATAAAATCTTCTATCCTACAAATCTTATATGGCTTACTTTATCAGCTGCTTCTTGATCTAATAATCTTTGCTTGATAGACTTCATAAAGATAACAGTATCATTTGCATACCTTAAACTAGTTTGAATGCTTTTACATCCATCATACAAGCGCCTAACTAACTTATCATCAGAAGATTCAATTGTTTCCTCAATACCATTGACACCACTTATAATCATATGTTGACAAACAAATTTACTTCCTATATCTAAACTAGAATTGTTACCATCACGATTATCAAGTATATATTGGACCTCTGGATGGATAATTATATATCCTCTTCTTGATAATTGTCTAATTCTTTCTTCCAAAAGCCTATTAACTTTATAATGCTTTTGTCTTAAGAAATATGCTTCTTTCATAGCGGAATCTAGTTCTTCCTCACTAGGAATATATCCCATTTAATAATAAAAACCCAGTCTTTAAAAACATTTATATTATTAAATATTAATTCTATATAAGAACAACTAATTTACGATGAAAGAAGTTAACATAAAAAAAATTCAAGAAGAAAAGCCAATAAATGAACTACTTGAATTTTCTATAATTAATATAGACAAGCCTTCAGGACCAACAAGTTTCCAAATTGATACAATAATAAAGAATGCTTTAAATTTAAGAAAAACCAGTCATTTTGGAACTTTAGATCCAATGGTGACAGGAGTTCTACCAATAGCATTAAACAGAGCTTGTAAATTAATGAATTATTTTATGCAAAGAAATAAAACATATGTTGGGATAATGCGGGTACATAAAGAAACTGAATTAAAAGAACTTGAAGAAATTATGAAAGGGTTTATAGGTAAGGTAAGTCAAATACCTCCATTAAAATCTAGAGTAAAAAGAGTAGAAAGAAAAAGGACAATTTTTAGTTTTAAAATAATTGAAAAAAATGAAAAAGATTTTTTGTTTGAAACAGAAGTTGAGGCAGGTACGTATATAAGGAAGCTTGTCCATGATTTAGGTGAAAAAATAGATGGAGCGCATATGCTTGAATTAAGGAGGACAAAAGCTTCAATTTTTGAGGAAAAAAATTCAGTTACAATATTTGAATTTTTAGAAGCTATTGAAGAATATAAAAAAGGAAATGAATCTAAATTAAGAAAAATGTTTATTCCTGGAGAAATAATTTCAAATATATTAGAGGAAGTACAAATAAAAAAAGAATTTAAGAATAAATTGTTCCATGGAAGCTATTTAAAAAGAGAATATTTAGTAAAAAATTACGATTTAAAAAATGGAGAAAAAATAGCTGTTTTTGAAAACGAAACATTTATAGGAGTGTTTGAAGTAGTAACTAAGCAAATTATAAAGCCAGTTTATATAATGCAACCTATGAAAAATGGGAGATTTAGATAACTATCATGCAAGTGAAAATCCTAGTACAATTCCACAGAATTATAAGTTATGCGAACAACTTGGAAGACAAGCAAAAGTAGATTTATATGGAACTGTTATAACTTGCACTGCTAATTGTCCTTATAAAAATCAATCTGAATATTATGTTATTTGGGATGCTGAAAATATAAAAAGATATTTTTGCTTAACAAAAGGTCTTGTAAAAAGAACCCAGCAAGAAAAAAGTCAATGAGAGAATTTATTTATTTTTCAAATAAGGCGCGCACTTCAGGAAATTTTGATTTAAATAATTTAATGAATGCTGGTAGAATGGATATTGCAATACATGTTATAATAAATGCATTTTTTTTATCACATAAATTAAGAAACGATATAAAGTTGCATTTAATTTTTAATGGACCACCAGACCCGCCAAAACATTTAGAATTATTTCCTGGAAAATCTATACCAGAAACTGGAAAACAAATAGGAGATGATAAACTAGACTTAAGTAAAAAAGACATTGGTAATCTAATTAAAAAAATGCTTTATAAATCCAAAGGCAAAGAAAAAGTTGAAGTATGGGATGGATTTTATGTAGAAAAAAAATCTCTTTTTAAACTTCTTGATGAAATGGATGGAAGAAAAGAAATATATGTTCTAGATGATAGAGGAAAAGATATAAGATCAATAAAATTCAAAGATAATCCTGTTTTTATTTTAGGAGATCATGAAGGTTTAAATAAAAAAGAGCTTAGAAAAATAAAATCCTATGGAACTTCAATAAGTGTAGGAAAAAATGTTTATTTTGCATCACAAATTATAACAATAGTAAACAATGAATTAGATAGGCAGG
>CAYHYE010000007.1:0-23101 GCA_964360755.1 Candidatus Woesearchaeota archaeon | reverse complement strand
TTGGAAATTATTCTGCAAAAGGCGGAGTAAAAAAGAAAATACAGTTATTAAAAAAAGATGGAATTATAATAAAAAATGGAAAAGTTGATTTGAATAAATATGGAGGGAAGCAAAAACAGCTTTTGGATCAAGATTTAATAGGGAGTAGATAAATATTTATAAATTGGTTGTTTTTATTTAAATTAAGTAAAATGGTAAAAATTATAAGTCAAAGTGAAGAAGATACTAAAATATCCGAATTGTTTCAAATATTGGAAACAGTTACATTAGAGAAGTTTCCTAGTGCTGTGATTGAACCACAAGGAATTGGAACAAGGTATTATTCCAAAGATAAAAATGAAAGGTTTATTTATCCAAGAGGAAGAAGTAACATATCACAAATGGGGGATGAGGAAATTGTTGTTAGATTAGGGCCTGGACCACCTCAACTTTCAATTAATAGAATTGGAGCTTATGAAGATGCTTTAAAATTGGCTAAAGCTTATGAAGATACAACAAACTTAAAATTTTATCTTCATATTCCTTAAATATTTATGATTAATCTTCTTCAACCCATTTATAACCTTCTTCTTCTAATTTATTAACTAGGTCTTCGCCTCCTTCTTTTATGATTTTTCCATTAATCATTATAAAAACTTTGTCAGGTTTTATCAATTCTAAAATTCTTTTATAATGTGTGATAATTAAAACAGTTTTATCTTTGTTCATAAATTTATTTACCCCATCTGCAACAGCTCTAAGAGAATCAATATCTAACCCAGAATCTGTTTCATCTAAAATTGCCAGTTTTGGATCTAAAGTTAATAATTGCAGTATTTCAGATTTTTTCTTTTCACCGCCTGAAAAACCCTGATTTAAATATCTTTCATAAAAACTTTCATTTAATTTCAACAAATTAGCTTTTTCTTTAATAATTTCCTTAAAATCCATTACAGATATTTTCTTTTCATTAAGATTATTTAGGGAAGTTCTTAAAAAATTTGAGATTGTAACTCCTTCTATTTCTTGGGGGTACTGAAAGCTTAGAAAAATTCCAAGTTTTGCCCTTTTGTCAGGAGACAAATTTGTTATATCTTTTCCATCAAATATAATACTGCCTTTTGTAAGTTTATAACTAGGATTTCCCATTATTGCATTTGCCAAAGTGCTTTTGCCAGAGCCATTAGGACCCATTAATACATTGATCTTACCTTTCTCAATTATTAAATTAATTCCTTTAAGAATTTCTTTTCCTTCAACTTCAACATGTAAGTCTTTTATTTCAAATATTTTCATATTATTGCCTTTCTTAATGCTTCCAGCGAAAGAGTTGCACATTTAATTCTTCCTGGAGATATAGGAATATTTAACATTTTTAAAACATCATCTTTAGAGAATTTATTTATATCATCTATACTTTTCCCTTTTATTTTATCTGTAACTAAAGATGCAGAAGCTATACTTATTGCACAACCTTTTCCAATAAATTTTACATTCTCAATAACATTGTTTTTTATTATTAACTGAATTTCAACTTCATCTCCACACAATGGGTTAAATTCTTTATAGTAATTTGTTGGATTTTCTAATTTTCCAAAATTGCTTGGATTTCTATATAAATCCAAAATATGCTCCCTATACATTGATGTTGAGGTCATTTTTCTAATATCGAGTCTTCAAAATCTTGTTTAATTAATTGAACATATTTTGAACAGCAATTTAAAAGCTCATTTGATATAGAAAAAGGACTATTTCTTTTTCTATCAAAATAGGTATAAAGGATGACTTCAATATTTCTCTTTTCCAAGTCTTTAATTATTGGACAAAAATCAGTATCAGAAGTAACTATAATTAATTTTTTAATATTTGGAGAATCTTCTCTAATATGACTCAAATCAATAGTCATTAATGTATCAACACCTTTTTGCTTATACTTAAAATCATTATTGAATTTTAATCTTTGGACTCTTCCTTCCCTTATTGTTATGTTTATATTTTTAGATAATTTTGCTATAAATTTATCATAACCTTCTTTTCTTTTTCTTTCTTCTTTTGTTGGAATAGTTTGCTGAAATGGGGGAGCAGTATAATAAAAAATGTGTTTACAACTAAGATTTTGTTTTTTTACTAAAGAATTTGCAAATTTTATATAATCGATTTTTATATATTTTCCTTCTCCAAAATATTTAGATAATTTTGATAAGAATCCTTCATCAATAAATATAAGTGTTTCTTCCATGATTTAACCCTTACAATTAACTTTATTTAAGAATAAAACATCTAGTGACCCTATAGGATCACTAGGGAACATTCTATTAATATTAGTTTTTCTATATTTATAAAGTTTACTCATTTTACCTGAAAATAAATCCTCCTGTTATTTTTTCCACGATTGTCTGTTTTTATAAACTCAATTTTGCCTATTTCTTTAGTGTTATGAACATGAGTTCCGCCGTCTGCTTGAATATCATAATTTCCTATAGAAACTGTGCGTACTTCTTTTATAGTTTCAGGGAGACCCATTGCAAGTTTTGATAATTGCGGTATTTTCATTGCTTCTTCTCTTGGCTTAAACTCAATTTTTATTTCAAGATTTTCTTTTATAATTTTATTCGCTTTTTCAATTGCATTTTTTATTAATTCTTGATCATTATTCTCTAAGTCAAAATCAATTCTGCATTTATCAACATCTATTTGATTGCCTGTTATTAAAGCTCCTGTTTCTTTGAAAATTGCCTCTGCTAAAATATGAGTTGCTGTATGAGAGCGCATTAATTTATATCTCCTATCCCAGTCTATTATTCCTTTAATTTTATCACCTTTTTTTAAGCCAGATTTATAAATTTCATGCAAAATTTTACCATCTTTTTTTATACATGAAATTAATTTAAATTCTTCATTATTTTCATAAATTATTCTTCCTGTATCATAAACTTGACCTCCTCCTTGAGGATAAAATGCTGTTTTGTCTAAAACAATAAAGAATTTTCCATTTTCTTCTAGAGATTCAACTATTTCTGCGGAAAATTCTTTTATATAACTGTCTTTAAGATATAATAACTCGTTCATTTTAATTTCTTTGAATATTTAAAACAATTTTGATTATCAAAAAATTTAGGAATAAAAACTTCTTGTTGCCATCCATGTTTTTGATAAAATTTCCCAATATTATATGATTCCAAGCTATAACACCATATTTTTCTACATTCTTTTTCTTTTGCTAAATTTTCTGCGAATTCTAATAATTGCGACCCAACACCAGACCTTTGAAATCTGGGTTTAATAGCTATTGCCTCTAATTCACATTCATTTTTATTTAATCTTAAAGATAATCCCCCTAAAAATTCTTCATCATTAATAATAAGGAAATATTCTGTATTTCCCCAAATAATATTCTCTCTTATTTTATCTTCTGACCATCTTAATTCCGGTTTATAAAGTATACTAAATATTTCGGATAATGTTCGAGAATCATTTTCTGTGGCTCTTTTTATTTTCATTTTCTAAAAATCTCACTGACTTTGTTTAATCCTTGAATTAATTTGTCAATATCTTCTTTTGTGTTGTAAATTCCTAAGCTTATTCTAACTGTCCCTGCAACTCCTAATTTGTTCATTAAAGGCATGCAGCAATGATGCCCTGCTCTAACGCAAATATTATAATCATCTAAAATACTTGCAACATCATGAGAATGTACCCCATTAAAATTAAATGAGATTATACTAGAGTTATTTTCATTTGAATAAATATTAATGTCTTTCATTTCTCTTAATTTATTTAATGTATATTTTACAAGTTTTTTTTCATACCTTTCAATTTTATTAATTCCTATTTTTTGAATAAATTTAATTGCTTCTGCTAATCCCACAACTCCTGATATATTTTGAGTGCCGCCTTCAAATTTCCTTGGTATTTCAGCAAATTCTGTTTTTTCTAAACTTACTTTACTTATCATATCTCCTCCAAAATTAAATGGTGTGATTTTATCTAAAAGTTGTTTTTTTCCATATAATACCCCTATTCCTAATGGGCCATAAACTTTATGCCCTGAAAAAACTAAGAAATCACAATTTAGTTTTTTTACATTTAATTTAATATGTGGAATTGATTGAGCTGCATCAATAATAACAATAGCTCCATGTTTTTTGGCAATTGAAATTATTTTTTCAATATCATTTAGTATTCCAAGCGCATTTGAAATGTGAGTTATTGAAACAATTGCTGTTTTTTTATTGATTATTTTTTCCGCATGGACATAATCAAGTTTATAATCTTTATTTATAGGAATGAATTTAAGTTTCATATTATTTTTTCTAGCAGCTTCCTGCCATGGAACTAAATTGCTATGATGCTCCATTTGACTTAATACTATTTCATCTTTATTTTTAAATAATAAAGGAAGAACTCTTGATAATTTATTAATTCCATCTGTTGTTCCATAAGTGAAAATTATTTCATTTGTTTCAGCATTTATGAATTTTGCTATTTCTTCTCTAGCTTTATCATATTTCTCAGTTGCTTTTTGACTAAGTTTATACACTCCTCTATGGATATTTGCATTTTCTCTTTCATAAAAATCTTTCATAACTTTAATAACTGATTTAGGCTTTTGAGAAGTTGAAGCGCTGTCTAGATAAATCAGTTTTTTACTGTTATTTAAAATTGGAAATTTGTCTTTATAGTTCATCTTTTATTTATCTTCCTTCAACCCAAGTTCTTCCAGTTATATTAATGGAATAACCAAAAATTTCAAGCCAAGTGCCTTGCATTGTAGCTCTTATAACTTCAATACTTCTAGGATCTCCTTTTAATAGATTATATGGTAACTCATACGGTATTGTTAAATAAAGTTTGTTTGCCAGTATCATTTCATTTAAAAAACTATTATATTGTTCGTCTGAGAGCCCATCTCTTTCATCTACAACTAACTCATGGTTTACTCTATTACCAATTAGTCTACTTTCTAAAACTAACTTATTTCTTCTATATTTTATTATATTCATAAAAATCTTATATTTTATTAGTTTAATAAATTAACTATTGTTAATTTATATAAAGGTTCGGAAAGAAAATTATAAAGTTTGTTATTATAATAATCTTTTTAAATTAACGTTTTTAATATAATATATGGCTATGAACTATGATCAGTTTCTTGAAGAAATAGGCAAATTACCTTCGAAAGGATGGGTCGCTTATATAGAAAAATCAGTAAATGGAGTAGATGTACCTGATAAAAATGGTTCAATATATCTTAGACTTCCTTATTATACAGAGAATCAAGGACATGGTCCTTTAGATGCTCTTGCGACTGATTTATCAGGAAAAACTCATAATTGTTGGTACCCTTATGAAGCTCAAAGAACTCTTGCTTTTGATGATTGTAGAATAAATATTAATGATTTAATATGGGCTGAAATGAGTAGTAAATCTGAGCCGATGGAATATAGGGGAGGTCAAATTACTCAAGAGCAAATAAGAAGAGATTTAATAATAGCTCTTAGATTGGAAAATTATCCTACTGAAGAAGATATCTCTGCTTTTGAACAATTTGCTCACCCTATTAAATCTACTAGAAAAAAATTACTAGCAAAAATTTTTCATTTGTTTAATAAATCCGCTTAGTTATTGGTTAATTTAGTCTGTATTTCTAGTAACTTATATTTTAACCTAATTAAGTCCCTTTAATGTTGCAATACAAGAAAAGACTAGTATACTTATGGTCAATCAGAACCAAAGGCGACACGGGAGAACTAAATTATTGGTATTTTGAAAACTCTTCTTCAGAAACTTCTGCTAGTTTTAATATTCCTTTAAGAGTTCCTATTTTTAATTCATGATGATTTGGTACCACTGTTCCAATTTTTCCTTCTTTTGTAATTTTCTTTAATATTATATGGCTTCCAGTTTATCTTAATACTTTAAATTCAAATTTATTACATAATATTTTAATGCACTCTTTTCTAGAAATTTTCTTTAGTTCAGACATCTGATATTTCAAAAGTAGTTAAAAGAGCTCTACTCTTGCTTTTTATAGGAAATTCTTCTAAATATAACTGAGTTGCTTCTTTAAGATTTTCTATAGCTTCTTCTATTGTTTTTCCTTGGCTCACAGTTCCAACTTCTGCACATGTAACTACATATATATCTTCTTCTTTTTCAATTATTGCAGTAAAGGTATTCATGTTTTTATTATGACTTTCTAACTTTAAAAGGTTTCCTAATTACTATAGAAATAATTATAAACTCATTTTTATCTGAAAATCTATGAAATTGTATTCAAAGGCAACCCTTGACCATGATACCTTAATTGTTTTTTTATATCCTTTTAATAGCCAAGAAGGAGTATTTTGTATTGAAAGTCCGCTTAAGAAATATATTTTTAACCCATTAGATTTAAATAAACAAAGTGTAGATATGCAACAATTAATATTAAGAAATAGGGTTTTACATGAAATTCCAGATCATGAATTTAAAAGCTTAATTCAAAGAGTGAATTCTTATAGCGTTACTGATTGGGAACAACATGCAACTAGGTTAGAAGAAGATTTGCCCACGATAATAGAAATTGTAAATAACTATCGTGTTTCTGCTTCCCAAAGAGACTTTCATTAAAAATTCTGTAATTAGCATACACTATTTTCAATCTCTAATTCTATTAATCTATTCAGCTCAACAGCGTATTCCATAGGAAGCTCTCTGACAACTGGTTCAATATATCCAGAAACTATCATCATTATTGCCTCGCCCTCACTTAATCCACGGGACATTAAATAAAACAACTGGTCTTCTCCTATTTTTCCAACAGTTGCTTCATGAGAAACTTTTACATCGTTTTCGTTTACTTCCATACTAGGAAACGTTAATGCTCTGCTTTCATTATCAAGCATTAAACCATCACATGACACAGATGATTTAACCCCAGTACATCCTTTTTTTATTTGTACTAATCCTCTATACGAACTTACTCCTCCTTTTTTACTTATTCCTTTGCTTAATATTGTAGAACTTGTGTTTTTTGCAAGATGAATTGCTTTACATCCTGTGTCTTGATATTGTCCCTGTCCAGCATATTGAATTCCAATATAATCTGTTTTTGAATTCTCGCCAATTAAAACACTGCAAGGATAAAGCATGGTGATTTTTGAATTATGTACAATTAATCCATTAGCTATGAAATTATGATAGTCTTCAATTTCTATGTCAAAAGTTGGTTTTACTCCAATTTCCTCTATTTTTTTAATTTTTACAAAACCAACTTCTTCATTAGTTTTACTTTTGAAATTAAGTCCTTTTGAAGAAACGTCACTTCTTCTTGTTTTTATTTTCATGATTTTTTCTTTTTTCTTTTTACATTTTGAAGGCAATTCTTTTATTTTCCTGCCGTCAAATAATATCCTCCATGAATCTTTTGCCATTGCTTTTTTACCTAATATTAATAACTCTCTAGCTTTTCCGTGAACAAATATCTTAGAAATTCCAAAGCCTGTTTGAATCCCTAAGAGTTTAACTTGTTCTAATAGCTCCTTATTTATGCTTGTAAAGTAAATCGCGTTGCTTGAAACATGACCATCAGAATCAAAATAACCTGCTAGAAAAGATGAAATTTGATTTTCAGGAAGGGTAAAAACCCAATTAGGGATTTTTTTTGTCCCAGCAGTTCCTCCAAAGCCTATTTCTAAAAACAATTTGCATAAAAGTTTGGAATTTATTATTATATATCTCTCTTTTTTTTCTGTAACATTATAGTTAAATAGTCCCTTTAATATTTTAATTAATTGATCTCGATAATCTTCTTTTTCATGTGTTGCAATGTTTATTTTATTATTTTTTAAATCAATATGTCCATCCCCAACTATCAATCCCATTAGCCACATAAAATTTTCACTTGTTTCTGTTGGATAAACTATATTTTTATTATATAAGTGTGAGACATCCATTTTAAATTTTAAATATTGATTTTTACTCTCTACATTTTCATGTATGTTTAACTTAGGTAAAATAAATGGCTTTCCTTCTATTGGTATTTTTTTAGATATCCCTATAATGTCCCCTATTTTTAATTCTTCTAATGGTTTCCATTCATGATAAAAAAACCCTTTTTTATGTGAAGGACTATGTTTTTTTCTTACTAAACTTAAGAAAGGATGATTTGCAGAAGCCTCTATTTCCCTTCCTCCGGCTTCTAACTTATATACTCTTTTTTCACCACTAAAGATTTTATTTTTTATTTTAGATTTTTTAATTGAATTTGTATTTTCATCCCAAGCATAAATTAGATCTCCTTCTTTCAGTGATTGAATTTCAATAGGTCCACTTGGGTTAGTAAATATTTTAGAGTCTCCTGTAAGGCAGCCCATATTTCCATTTACCCATTCCATTATTGCATTTTCATGTACAATTGCTCTTTTTGTGTTTAAGTTATAAGTATTCCTGCTCCAATTTTCAATACTAGTATATCTACATCTAGCGTTTTTTAAAACATGAATTTCAACACCTCCTGCATGCAATGAATTTTCAGAATAATGTGGAGCTGAACAACCTTCAATATAATGAACTTCTGCTCCTTCATCAACAATTATTAATGTATGTTCAAACTGTCCGCCTTTTCTTGCATTCATTCTAAAATAAGCTTGTAAAGGAACGTCAACTTTTACATTTTTAGGAATATAAATAAATGTGCCTCCTGACCAAACAGCTGCATGCAAAGCCGAGAATTTATGCAAATTAATTGGAATGCAAGTTGTCATAAAATATTTTTTAACCATTTCAGGATATTTTTGTAATGCTTCATCCATATCTAAAAATACTACACCTTTGTCCTCAAGATCTTTTTTTAAATTATGATATACTATTTCACTTTCATATTGTGCTCCTACTCCTCCTAAAGATTTTTGCTCTGCTTGAGGTATTCCAAGCCTCTCATAAGTTTTTCTAATATCTTCAGGAACTTCACTCCAAGAGCGCGAGTTTTTTTTAGCATCAGGTCTCATATAATAAATTATTTTATCTAAATCAAGCTCTGAAAGATCAGGACCCCAAGTTGGTGTTGGTTTTTCCATAAAAATTTTCAAACCAAGAAGTCTTTTTTTCAACATCCATTCAGGCTCATTTTTATCTTTAGAAATTTGTATAACTAATTCTTCAGAAACTCCAGGAGATGCTTTAAATACAAGTTTTTCTTCATTATAATGGTCATAATTCTCTCTTGAAATTTCTATATCATTATTATCTTTAATAACATTTAATTCTTGCATATATCTTAACTATTGTTAATATATTTAAATGCTTTCATATATAAGTACTATTCTTCAGTTAAATATTTAAAGACTATATTAATAAAATCCTAATGGAATTAAAAGAAATGTATGAAAATGAATTTTATTCATTCTACTGAATTTTTGTGGGGGGAATATCCACTAATTTGGTCTTCTGCTCGTGGGGCGTTAATCCTTAGGATTAAGTAATCGTAGGGCGTTCATCCTAGGGTTTAACAAACACCACTTAAGCGATAATTTGTCGAGAACAAGTTATTCTTTAAAGATTTTCTGAAATATTACTAAAGAGACAGCACTAACTGGTAAGCATATAACTGCTGTTTGAGGATTGAGATAATTTCCTACAAATAAAATAGCGATACTTAAAAAAGACAATATTAAACTCCAGAAAACAGCTCTATGTTTCAGTTTCCAATACAGTGTACCAAATACAACTGGAAATAAAGCAAGATTAAGACTAGTGAATGAAAAGCCCAATGCGATAATATTCTGATAAACAATTCCCAAAAGAACTGCTAAAAATACAAAAGAAATCATAAATATTCTTGTAAGTTTCTTCATAGATTCTTCATTATATCTTTTTGTATAATTTTTTAAGTCTCTGGTGAGTATTGAAGATACTACAAAAGTGGCTGTATCTGAAGAAGATAATGTTACTCCATATAACAATACCATGCCTAGAGCAGTAAGTCCTGCTGGTAACAGATTTGCAAAACCTGTAACAAGGGCATCTTCTGGGAGAATATTTGGAAACATTTGTTTTGTAACAAGACCTATAACACTAATTAAGAATCCTAAAACAAGAAGCACAATAGCTGAATAAGACAATCCATTCTTTAAATTTTTTTCATCTTTCGTTGCGAAAATTCTTTGCCATAAATCTGGGGCCACCATGATTCCCAATCCTCCAAGAATTACAAAACCGATTATATTACCAATACCCATACTCATCAAATTAAAATCAGCATATGGAACTTCTAGAGTTTTATTAAATAACAATACAGCTACTCCGATCGTCATTAAAAACATAACAATTAACTGAAAGAAATCTGTTTTTACTACCGCCTTAAATCCTGCTAGAAGTAAATAAGTTAATATTGTTAAACCACCAATAATAACGGCAATAGGATAAGATATTAAAAATATTGAAGATAATACTTTTCCGCTAACAATAAGGTTTACTGTTAATAATAAGAAAAATTGCAAAATAAGAAAAAAAGAAAATATTAATCCATTTTTTTTACCTAAAATCTTATAAAAGTATTCGGGCATAGAATAAACTTTCATTTCATCTGCTTGTTTCTTTATCCTAGAAGCATATCTCCTCAGGAATAAAAATCCTAAAGCTAACCCTACAAATGCCCAAATCGCCGAAAGACCATACTGATAAATATAAGCTAAATAAATTGATAGTATCGCTCCATCGAAGAATCCCGCACTCATTGTTGCCGCAACTTGAACTCCTTTGACCTTTCTGCTCGCAATCATAAAATCATCTTCTGTTGCTTTCCTGGAAGAGACTATTCCTATTATAATTAATATAAGAATATATATCACAAACCAGATAATGTATTGATTCATTACGAGGTAATTAGTATAGTGAGATTTATAAAGATATTTTCTATTAAAACCTTATAGGTCGGTGTCCACCAGGAGCGTTTATATTAATTTAGCAAAATAAAATATTTACAATTTTATCGTTGATAAACGCCCTTTATAAATCTGACTTTATTGACCATAAAGCCCGAGTTGTCGTGGGGGCATGTTATCCAAGGTTAAGGAAACTTCCTGCATGCTTGAAGGTTGAATGGTAGTTTCTAATATTACATAGCAAAATGTCAGTAGGTTTATCCTTATGATTAACTAAGCTTATTAATCGTACTTCTCACTAAAAATTGAACTCATTTCAACGCCATTTTTAACTAAAATGTTTCTTACAGAATTAATCATTTCTTTTAATCCGCACAAATAATAATGAGCATTTTTATTTATTTCTAAAATATCTTGCACTCTTTTGCCTTGAGAAGATAAAGCAACCCTATAATTAAAATTCGGAAATTTTTTTTCTAAATCTTTAAATTCTTTGTCATATAGCGGCATTTCTCTATAACCTGTAATTAAAGTTATTTCATTTTCAAAGCCATTTTCTAGAATCCAAGGTATCATACTTTTAAACGGACCTATACCTGTCCCATTTGAAATAAAAACAATATTTTTATCTTTTGATTTTTCATCTATTATAAATTCACCCAATGGACCTAAGACTTCTAATTTATTACCAATATTTAATTTACTAATTATGGGTGTTGCAATTCCATTTTCAACTATTTTAATACATAGTTCTATTTTATTTTCATGATTTGGAAATGAGCAGATTGAATAAGGTCTTCGAATTTTTTTATCCTCTTTTTCTAAAATAATTGAAACATATTGCCCAGGAAGAAACTTAAAGTTTTTAGGGATACTTAAAACAAGATGTTTAACATCTTCGCTAAGAAAATTAGATTCTATAATTTCTGATTCAAATTTCTCTGGTTTTGATTTTTCTATTTTTTCCATTAGTTATGACTATAGAAGATTTTATAAATATAATGTTTTAAGAATAATCTATGAATTCAAGCCTTGAAGGCAAATTAGAAGCTGTAAAATTTAAAAGATATGTTGATAAAAATGTTATAGAAGCAATTTTTAAAGGGACATTATATTATATTCATGGTCCTCAAAATCATAATTCTTTAAGAGATAGTTTTCTAGTTAGGTTTAGTCATAAAAAGGAAAATAAAAAAAATGTTGTTTCTGCTAATTTTGTAACTTCTGCTGTTCCTATTGATTTCCAAGGGCTTTCAAATAATGACTATATTTTACTTGGTTTATGGAAAGAGTATATGGAAAAAGAAGGAGGAGTTCCTAATATTCAAGAAGTGGATAAATATTATGATCCTAGAGGCATATTACTTATTTATTATTTAACTAAAAATTCTGCTTATAATAAGGGAAGATATAAAATATGGAATGATGGAAAAATTGAACCAAGAAAACAAACTTTTTCATATATTGTAAGAAGAGGATTCTTTGATAATCCTAGATATGCTAGAGTGGTTATCTCAGAATCAATGGACCAGCTTCAAACTTTATCTAAGATTTCATATAAAAATAAAATTGTCCCAATTTTAATGGAGCCAATAATGTAAAGATTTTTATATCTCTTCTTCCTTATTCTTTTATGAATTTAAAATTAATGCCGCAGGAAATTGAAGTCTGGTATTTACTTCCTGCTCTTCGTAGAGAATTAGCCAAGTGTTTTATTGATAATTATAATTTTTCTCAAAAAGAAATTGCTGGTGTCTTAGGAATAACTGAAGCTGCAGTTTCTCAATATTTAAAATCAAAGAGAGCTAATAAACTTCAATTTAATGATAAAGAAAAAATTATAATAAAAAGATATGCTGATAAAATTAATAGAGACAATAAACATTCTATAAACCATTTATTTAAGCTTTCTCAGGAATTAAGAGGAACAAAAAGTCTTTGTGAGTTTCATCATAAGCATGATCCTACTCTTGCACATAACTGCCATATTTGTAAGAACTAATTGTTTATAGTATAATATAAATGTTTTTTAACCTATTCTATTTGTAGAAAATATGATAATAGGTCTTACAGGAAGAATTTCATCTGGAAAAAGTCTTCTTACAGATTTTTTAAAAGAAAAAAGTTTTGTTTATTTAACCTTATCAAAATTTCTAAAAGATATTGCTGTTAAAAGAGATATTGTTTTAGAAAGAAAAGCATTGCAGGATTTAGGAAACGAACTTAGAAAAACTGATGGAAATGAAGTTTTGGCTAAGTATGTTGTGGATGAAATTAAAAAAAATAGTTATAAAAATGTTGTTATCGAAAGTATAAGAAATCCTTATGAAGTTAAGTATCTTAGGGAAAACCTAGATGATTTTTATTTAATTTCTTTTGACGCCCCAAGAGAAAAACGTTTTCAATGGCATAGAGAAAGAAAAAAAAGTATTGATCCATTAACTTTTAACTCTTTTGTTGAAATGGATGATAAGGATTTTGGAATTGGAGAAAATGAATCTGGGCAGGGTGTTGGAAAATGTATGGAGCTAGCTGATTATCATTTAATTAACGACGGAAGTTTAGAGGAAATACAGCAAAAAATCAATGAGATTTATGATTTAATAAGCAGTCTTAAATAAGGAATTAATTTTTTGCTCCAAGTTTCAAAAGGTCCTATATTTTCCATTAGTTCTTCTACGCTTCTCATTTCAAAAGAAGTTATTGATGATTCATTTGATTTAATTCTTCCTTTAATATTAACTGAATAAATTAATCCAAAATGAACTCTATCAACTTCACTATCATATGCCATCATTGTTCCAACTAAACCTGGCTTAGAATATGTTCCTTCTATTTTTACTTCCTCTTCCATAACTTCTCTTTTTAAACAAGTTTCAATGAAGTTTGGTCCGTCTTTTCTTGTTATATGTCCTCCAAGCCCTATTGAATATTTTTTGAATAATCTTTCATCTCCATAATCTTTTATGTTTTGAGCTCTTTCATATGTAAAAATTCTATTTTTTTCATCAAATAATAATACATAAGGTATTACTTGCAGCACCTCTTCATCTGTTTCACAATCATATCTCGAATGAAAAAATCCATTGGATTCTATTTCATTTATTAAAGTTCTGCCTGTTCTTTCTTCTATAGGTTCAAACCCATCTCTTGTTTTTCTGAATTTATTTAAAATATTAGCGTCATGGACTAAAACTTCCCTATCTAATTTTGCATATTCCTTTGCGGCATATTCAAAGTTAAAAGGAATAAAATGTTTAGACACTCTTAGACCAATCTGACTTTGATAATGGGAGCCTATTTTCGTACCATAAATTTTATCTGGTATTTGATCTGTTCTAAAAAATTCAAGGCTACTCATAAATCTTTCATCATTCACTGATAAATTTATGCCTCCATCTTCATTAAAATTTGGTTCAAATACAAGATCTCCCTCAAAACCACTATCTATAAATCCTGCTTGATCAACTTCTCCTCTTATTCCTGACCCAGAATGTCTTCTAAGCTCTGAACTTAAGTTTTTTGGAGTTACTAAAAATCCTTTAGATGAAATTAAATAACGCTCTCCCTTAAAAAATTTTATTCTTCCATTTACTGGAAGAATAGGTTCAAAATAATCTTCAGCTTTGTAATAGTATTTTTTTGAAAGATCCAATGGATTTGGATTATCCCTTGCTCTTAATGCAGCAATTCCATTTGAGTATTTACCACTAAAATCCATACTTATTTGCAAACCATCATTTGTTATAACCACTTTCATTGGAGATAATGAACCGTCATTATTTCTTTCATAAATTAATGATCTTTTTTTATGTATATTAATAATTTCCTGCTGGCTTAAAGAACAGTCCATTCCCTGCAAAAATCTTAGTTGATTTAATTTTTCACCAGGTCTAATTATAAAATTCATTTTTGTTGGTTGAATTAAGAGCCAGCACATAATTTCTTTTCCTCCTGTATTTTCATAATAAGTCTCATTAAAAGAAACGTTGTAATCAGTTACCATCCTTATTATAGGAAAAATTCTTCCCATACTACTCTTTGGAGAAGATCTTATGCAATCACCATCATCTAAAATAATACGTTCTTCTAATGGTATAAGATAATGAAATCCCCTCTTAAGTTCAAATCCATTTGAAATATCTGCTTTTTTCCTCTGTCTTTTTGGCAACTGTAAGAGAGTTCTATACACACTTTCTCTGGAATTTGACATAAATACTGACTGTTCTGTATCTAATATGAATAATTCATTTCCAATTATTGGTTCGAATGAAGACGGTTGAATCCTTTCTTCCAATGAATCATCAACAAACCAACCTGTTTTCTTATTTCCTATATCTCCAGGTAATTGTACTAGATTTTTTACAGGTGTTTTAATTCTACCATCTAATATTCTTTTTCTTATTTGCTGCGAAACAAGACAATATCCTCTATCTTTTTTTTTCATTATATCTCCTTAATTATTTTATTTAAATAACCTTTGCATTATTAAAATATATTTTTAACAATACATTAATTTAAAAATAAATATTTATTTCATGAACCATGGCTGAAAAAGAGGTGAGAAAAAAATATGCTTCTATTGAAGAAATTCCAGAAGAAATTCTTAAAAAACTTGAACCTTATATCTCTAATGTTCATGGAAATGTTTTTGTTATAAGAAATCTGCCAAATGAAACAATAGGAGGTTTATTGGCAAGATATTCTAGAGCTCCTACAAGTTTAATATTAACTTTAGTTAATGAATTTTTAGATGAAAATGGAAATCCTAGTCAAGTAAGAGGAACTGAAATTATAGATAGAGTTTTAGTCTCTTTCGGAGACGAATCTGTTGGAGAGCTAGAAGGTGCTAAGGTTGGAATTGAAAATGTTTCTCAGTTATTAACAAAGCACATTGAAGATAGGAGGATAGGAGGTTCACCTATAGAACAATCAACAAGATATGTAAAATATGATCAGAAAGATGGTAATGGGAGATGGAGATATTTAAGACCTCATGAAGTTATTGAAGCTGGTTTAATTGAAAAATTTGAAATAGTTAATGACAAATCATTTGAAGTGTATAGTGAAGGAGTTAAGAGACTTACTGAATATTTTAAAGGACAATTTTCAAGAGATAAATTTCAGATTGAAGTTGAAAGAAAAGGAGAAAAAATAAAAGTTTTAGAATCAGAACTTGAAAATGATAAAGAAAGAAAAGCCTTTAATACAGCATATAATTTTACTATTAAGTGTGCTGCTTTAGACGTTGGAAGATGTGTTTTACCATCTTCAACCCTAACACATCTAGGAATTAATGGAAATGGAAGATTTTTTACAAATTTAATATCTCATTTAAAAAGTGTTAATTTATTAGAAGCTAACCAAAAAGGGTCTGAACTTGAAGAAGCGTTAAATACAGAGATACCGACTTTTATTAAAAGGAATAAAAAAGATCCTAGATATCAAGAAATAGATAAAAGAATGAGAGATCTTGCTTCTAGTCTTTTTAATGGCATAAGTCCAGAAGCAGGATATGTTAAATTATTTCCTAGATTAGATTATATGGACGAAACTCTAGCTTCTTGTCTTTTTCCTTTTACAAATATTTCTATTAATCAAATTTTGTCAACTGTTTCGCAATTAAATTATGAAAAAAAGCTCGAGATTCTTGAGACATATAGAGCAAATAGAAAGAATCGTAGAGATAGATCTGGAAGAGGATTAGAAGCAGGTTATCCTTTAACATTTGAATTAGTTGGAGGATTTGCAGAATATAGAGATTTAGAAAGGCATAGGATATTAACCCAACAAAGACAATTATTAACTCCAGATTTAGGATTTATAATTCCGCCTGAAATAATTGAAGTTGGCTTGGAAAAAGAAGTTTTAGAAGGTGAAGCAATGATGTCTGATCTTAACTCTAGTTTGAAAAGTGCTGGTTTATTAGAAGCTTCACAGTACGCTACATTATTTAATCATAAAATAAGATTTATACTAGGAATGAATCTTAGAGAATTTCAACACCTATCTGAATTAAGAAGCGAGCCAGCAGGGCATTTTAGCTATAGAGCAATGGTTCAAGAAATGGCTAAACAAGTTAGCGAGATGCATCCATGGAGCAAAACCTTTTATGAATTTGTTGATTATAGTGATCCTGGTAATAAAATATCTAGAGCTAAAGAACAATCGAGAATTGCTGGAAAAAGCTTGAAAAAAAATCTTGATATGAGTAATGATCTGTAATTAATAATATTTAAAATGCCACTTTATACTGGAAGAGTTTATGATGGATTAATGCATAAAGAAAAAGGATTAATTAGATATTTAACTATTTCAAGATTAACTGATAATTCTGGAAAAAAGTTAGATGAGAGATTGTGTAAAGTTGATGAATATGACTTATTTGATGTTTGGTATCCTCATGTTGCTCCATCAGGAGAAGATGTTAATAAACTTTATAAAGGATTATTAAATTGGAAAGATTTTTCTAATAGATATGTTAGTAAAATAAATAATGCTGAAGATCTTCCTTTTTTACGTGAATTAACTAATATAGTTGTTAAAACCGATTTAGCTCCAGATATTAGAGAAGCTCTTGAAACTAATTTAGCTCCAGATAATAAAAAAGGAATAATTATACAATGTGTTTGTCAAGATTTTAGACATTGTCATAGAAGACTTTTGGCTGAGGAAATAGCAAAATTAGTCAAAGATAGACATAGGTATGATATAAAAATTATCCACTTACAATCACCTATATAAATATTTAAAAATAACTTATTTTTGATTAATATGCTTTAACATGAAAAAATCAAAAGAAAGAATTTTTTATAAAGAAATTAAGGATGGAGCATATGTCATTGCTTTTGCAAGTATTTTTCCGGTTGGGATAAGACAGCGTGCAGTTTATCATTGTTTGGTAGACATATGTAAAACAAATAAAGTTTATGAAAGTGTATTTGGGAGAGTTAAAATAACTATTTATAAATCGCCTGATAATTTTAGGGAGAACGGGTTTACATCGTTAGATAGACATGTTAGGGATAGGGGAATTCCCCAATCAGCCCTTGAATTTGAACTAAATGGGAAGGTTAGTGAAGAAACTTATAGGGAATTAGAAAAAACCTTGAGAGAAAATTATGCTGCTAAATTTAATTCATGGAAAAAGAAATATCCTCAGGAAATTTGTCGAGTTGTTGAAAAAACTGATCAGGAAAAACCTAAGCAAGAAAAACCTTTGAGAAGAAAGAAATAATTATTATTTAATTTAGAGAGAATTTTTTTAATTTAGAAAGAGCAATTAATTCCTTTATTGAAAGATAAATATCAGATGAGTTTAATAATTTATATTGTATAATATTTTCAAATGTATCAACACTAAATGGGGTATAGTCTTCAATTAATTCTTGAGTTTTTATAATAACTTGTGAATAATTTAGTGAACTATTAATCTTAAGTTCTATTGGAATGCCTGATCCTGGTCTGATATAACTTATAGTATAAGCCATTGTACTTAAATTAGAAGGACGATTCGTAAAAGATAGAAAATCTGACTCTTTTTGTTCAATTTTAAATTCTTTTCCAATTAATCTTTCCAAGTCTTGTGCAGATTTAACCTCTTGTTCTTCTAATATCTTTAAAAATCCAGAAGCAAACATTCTTATATCATCAGCTTTGATTTTCATAAGATGCTTGGTTTTTTAAGGTTTAAAAATTATCCTATTTTATTCATTGCTTTCCATTACCCTAGAACAATAATCTTCTGCTTGAAAATCTTTATTTTGATTAATCATCTCAAAGAATTTTGGGAAATTTATCCAGGATTTTCTTTTTAGATCTTTTTTTATTAAAAGAACAACTCTTGAAGGTATATGTTCACGCATTATTTCATATTCTGGCATTAATTCTGTAAGTTGTTTTGCAAAATCTCTTACTTCTTGCATAAAAGGCATGTTTTGCACTTTATAATGTCCCTGGCTTGCACCTACCCAAACATAAGATTTTAATTCAATGAAATCAGGATCACCTCTGCGAATTAAATCTATATAACCTTGCAAGTCAGTCATGTTTTCATCTTTTATTAAAGTTAATCTTATGCAAGTTCTATAAGCCCTTGTTTTTAATAAATCCAAACAAGCTTCCATTCTTTCCCAAAAATCATCAAATAAAGGTCTGTCAATTTTTTTCATCAATTCTTTGTTAGGAGCATCAATGCTTAAATATAATTGAGTGACTTTGTCTATTTTTTCAATTTGTTCAGGATATTGCGAGTTAGTTACTAAAAAAGTTGAAATTCTTCTTTTATGAAAAGCTTTTACTATTTCATTTATTAAAGGATAAGTTATAGGCTCTCCTGTTAAAGATAATGCAACATGCCTTATATTTTCTATATCTTTTAATTTTTTTTCATCAACTTTTTTGCTTCCTTTGAATCCTTGCAATAACCCAACATGCGCATCAATTGCATGATTTATTATATGTTCTGGATCATCAATTGGGCCGTACCAAGATTTTGAAACAGGTGCTTTTTGTCCTCTCCAGCAGAATTTGCATCTAGAAGCACAGAACATTGAAGTAGTCATTTGCAAACATTGATGTGATCTAATTCCATAAAAAACATATTTATAGCATCCCCCAACTCCCCGCAACATATTTTTTGTCCATTCACAAATCTTAACAGCAGAATGATTTCCAACCATTCTATAACCTTGTTTTTCCAAAGCTTTTTGCTGTCCTAAAACAAGTTGTTTTTTATCAGAATTTTCTTGTTCAGTTTGCTCATGACTTGATTGAATAACATTTAAATATACCATAATTAAATAGGTAGTTTGTTATTTAATAATGTTTTGAAAAAGTAAATATGGTTAATTATTTATAATTGGTAGACTACTTAAATTTATGAAATCTGAAACCTCTCTGTCAGATAAGTTGTCAAGGTTATTCTTATCTTCGGAAGATAATCTTATTGCTATTGAAATAATTAAATTTATGAAAAAAGACCCTAAAGAAGGTCATTCTGATGGTTATATAGGTCCTAAAAGAAACGATATGATATCTTATGTACAAAATATTTTAAAGGAGAAGCATGAAGGGTATCATGCTGCTGAAATAATTGATAGTGTAATAACTCAGCTTGAATCATACAATATCATTCATTCTCATGAGTTGAAAAAGAAAGAAGAAAATAAGCATTATCAGTTAGATAAGGCTTATAGAGAGATTAATTAAATTTAAAATCTTTCATTTTTCATATTTATTTTTTAATAAAAAAATTCCTGAGCTAGCACCTAGGCCAAATGTTAAGCCTGAAAAGGTCCATAAAAGAATCATTCCAGTTCTAAATCTATCAACATCAAAGCCATTATTAAAATTAGACTGATATAATTTTATTGTTTCATCAATTAATTTATTGGAAAAAGTTTCTAATTCCTTTTTATCCCCCTTGTTTTTCATTTTAATTAATTCCATAATTCTGTCTTGTATTTTAGGAATATTAACTTCTGCATATGATAAACTATTGAAAATTTCATCCAAAGAATTACTTAATTTCGAACAATCCTGCAAAGCCTTTTCAGTATCTCTAAATTCTTTAGGTCCAGCATCACTGCTGGAATATGTTCTGTACTCTTGGCTTCTGGCTGTTTGTCTAGATGTTTTCCAATCAACAAGATCAACTTTTAAAGTTTCAAAAGGATGTGTTAGACTTGTCCTATTATTAAAAAGAACAGAACCTAACTTCCATCTATTAGCTATCAAAAGATATTCTGAATCCAAAAAGTCCTCTTTTTCAGGATTTTTAACTCTGCTTTCAAGTGCAGCCCTTTTACCCTCTAAGTTAGTTTTAAAAGCAGTTTGAAACTCGAAATTTACAGCTAAGTTAGGGTTTTCAGAGATTAACTTTTCCAAAGAAATTTCAGCTTTCTCTCCTTCAGAAGGATTATAATTATAAGTATGTATAGTATAATCATATACCTCTCTTGTTTTCATTACATGTTCTGTTTTTAAATTTCCTTCTAAATCTGTATAAGTTTCTTCATTAAAATAAACTTCAGTATGATATATATCATTATGGTTGTCATTCCATGAATTTTTAAAATAGCTAGAAGTTATAGAAAGCGGCTGCCTGATTTTTGCAAATCCATCCAATTCCTCAGCGACTTTTTCAATTTCAATAGGCAGATTTTCTAATAAGGCTACTAGCATATAATGATGATCTTCAGATCCAAATTTATATTCTAAATTTGCTGCAAATACTTCATAAGGATTTCCTTCAAATCCGAGTCTATTTATCCATGAGTCGTTCCATGCTTCAAAAATTTTCATGCAGGAATCATTTAAACTGGTTAAATATCTTGTAGCAGAATCAACTTCCTTACCTTGTGATTCTGCTTGCATTTCTATTTGTGTTTTTTCAGAAAAACCCAAAGGAATTTTTTTGGTTCTTTCAATTTCATGATTATATGAAAGTGTACCAGCAAAAACTGAAGATGCAATTGTCAATCCAGCTAAATAAGTTTTTACATTCCTAGCTAGATCTTTTGATAATTCAGATGTTTTTCTATATATTTCATTTATGTTCATTTATTTCTCCCAGAATTCATTTCTGAGGTATTACCACCTCTTAAAATTCAATATTGCAAGGTTTAAAAAAGTTTCTAAAATTGTTTAAATGGTATTAAAAGTATTTATATACCGCATTTTTGTCTTGTTTTTATGGCAAAAATTATTAGAGTTAATGATCCTGAGACTATTGAAGAACGCGAAGTTAAAGAGAATGATAATCAAGATTTAATTGATAAATCTGAAGAACTTGGAGTGCCATTTGGATGCACTGATGGAAAATGCGGAAGTTGCAGAATTGAAGTTGTTGAAGGAATAGAAAATTTAACTGAGAGAACACAAAATGAATTAGATATGGGATTAGATGAAACTGAAAATTTTAGATTAGTGTGTCAGTGTAAAATCAAGAATAAAGAAGGCATTATTAAAATAAAAGTTTAATTAATAAAAGCGTTCTTAGATTAAGCGTAGAAAAGCTTAAAAATAGCTAAAATAAGATTAAATAATGAATCTTCAAGAATTTGCAGAGAAACAGGGAATAGATTCTATAGTTAGAGACGGAACTATAGGTGGAGAACATGTTTTTTTTAAATTTTTCAGGGAAGAAAATGGCAAGTTATTCTCCCCAATTCAAAGAATGGAGTATACTCCAGGAGAGTCTTATGAAGAGCATGAAATTAGTTTAAATAAAAAAGACTTTGGAAGAGGCATATATGTATCAACATTAAAATTTATAGTAGGTGTTGTTGGAGAAGAGAAATGTGGATTGTCTTTTAATAATACTACTCCTTATCATGTTTTTGTCCCAACAAACCTTACAAAAAAACAATACTGCATACCTCAATACTGGATACCTAATACTGGAGAAGATGGTGAAGGAATAGTTAGAGTTGCAAAAGCAAGAATTTCAAAAGAAGAGCTTTCTTGGAGAATTGCTATTCCTCACATAAAAAAACCACAAGTGGCTTATTCATTTGGAAGATATTTTAAAGGAGATTTGACAGAAGAATTAAAGGTTTTAGCTGATTTAGTTTCTTGGGATCCACATTATAGTTATAATGCTGGGCGTAAGTGGAAAGACGATAGATTTAATCCAGTTGCTGAAGTTTTAACTAAAGGAGTTTCTCGAGATCCAGAATATAGTTATTATGCTGGGCATGTGTGGGAAGATGATAGATTTAATCCATTTGCTGAAGTCTTAGCTAAAGGAGTTTGTCGAGGTCGACATTATATTCCTCTTGCTAGGCGTGATTGGAAAGATGATAGAAAAAGGTTTTTGAACCAAGTTGCTTAGTTAAATTAATAAATCAAGACACGATTTAAATAAGAGTTTAATTAACAATTCATACTATTTATGGCCTAAAAACAAGATTATTTAATGATTTAAAGTAGCGAAATATTCATAAAGGCTTAATCAATAGGTTATTAATGGAAAAAGACATAGGAAAAATAAGAAAGAACGAAAATACAGAAATTGTTGTTAGAGTTGATGATTTTGGCGGAAAAGTAGGAGTTACTGTAAGAGAATTTACAAGCTCAGAAAGATATACAGGATTCACAAAAGCTGGTACAAGAATTCCTGCAGAAAAATTCAAGGAATTTAAAGAGTTAATTAATTCAATTGATGAAAATGATTTAAAGAATAATAATTCAACAGATTCAACAGAAGAAAATAAAAATAACAATGCTTCTGAAGAAGATTCTGAAGAAGAAAT
>CAYHYE010000006.1:0-24354 GCA_964360755.1 Candidatus Woesearchaeota archaeon | reverse complement strand
AATTTAATAAAGATCAAGGAATATTTAGTGGGGCTGTTGTTTACGAAAAGAATGGCGAGTATCAATTAAGAGAATAAATTAAAATCGTGCATATATGCTCAAAAACAAGTAGTTCGTTAGAAAAGGTTACTAAAAGGATCTATTTATTTACACAAAGTATATCTTTTTAGATATATTATTTACATAAATCAATTATCAAATCCCTTCGAACCAAAATTAGTTAATATTTTTCTAATTTCATTAATAGTTTTCTGCTGATCATTTTTATCAGACATCCTTACAAATCTTATTAATAAATCAACTAACTTTGATTCGTCCATTATTTTAAGCTTATATCCATCACTAATAAAATAAAATCTAAATGATTTATACTTTAATTCTTTAATAAGAATTCCGCCAACATTGCCTAAAAGCTTGCCTTTATTTGGATTTTCTGCCAAAGAATACATTTGTTTGAAGATTATTTTAGACTCTCCCTTGAATTTCTTAAGAATCTCGTCTTTCAAAGTTTCTAAAATAGTTACTTTGACCATTTTCTATTTGCTTCTTTTATGGCATCTTCAATTGGAATAAATCCTTCACTAGACATTAAAAATTCTCTTAACTGTTCCTTAATAGCAAGAGAATAAATTCTTTTAAGAATATCATCATAGCTTTCTCCTTTTATACCAAAAGAAGAGATTTTTTCTTTTGTTTCTTTTGTTAATTGAATTGTTGACGTTTTCATTTTAATCTATAGTTACTATAGTGGCTATAGCTTATAAAGTTTTCTATTGTATTATTTAGTTTCACTAGTTTATTCTTGTGTCTACATGAAAAAATTTATAAATATTGTAGGCATAAATAATCAATGGCATTTACAGAAGTTAGAAATGGCGACAAAGTCTTAAAAAAAGATAAGCAGGATAAAAATTAAGCTGTTCTTATGAATACAACAGCTCCACTTGATTCTTCATTAAAGTTTATTGGTAAGCCCCTAACTGCAAGCCTTATGCCTTCTTTTGCCTTGGGAGGAATTTTATTTCCAAGAGTGCATGTAATAGTTAAAGTCCCATCAAAGCTTGGTCCAGTTTCGTCAGGATCTAATAAAACTTTTATTAAAGCTCTTCCGCCTTCAAATTCCTCAGGTAGTTCTTGTGGAATGCCATTTCCATATGGCTTGAAACTTATTAGCTTAGTTGTAACCCATTTCCCTGTTCCAAGCACATTTCCTTCAGAGTCTCTATGAATAAAAGTCCCATTTCCTTTTATTGTCTTAGGTTTTGTATTAAATGTGCCTTCGCCTTTAAGCTCAATAGTATCACCATTTGACGCAACAGATATAACAGGCCCAAATTCTTCAAGAGGTCCAGAACCAATTAAGAAATTATAGCTTGTTGCAGGATGAGAAGCAGATATAAATGGCATTAAAATTAGCAGCATGATTATAAAACTCACAAATAAAAAGGATGATTTTTTTGACACCATTTTTTTATATTTATACTTTTATTCTTTTAATTAGATAAATTAATATTTAAATTCTTATAATCACTAATCAGTTGTATTTTAAGGAAGGTTGAGTTATTTATCAAAAACATATTTCTGGAATTTTTGAGATTTGTTGGAAGACAAAATTTAATAAAACAGCAATAACAACTTTTTTATAGCGTATATTCTTAATCATATAATGAAAAGAGAGGAATTAGCTTTATTTTTTTTATTTTTGATTATTTTTATAATTATTTTATCTTTAAGTCCTATAATCCTGGCTCAATCTATAGATGAGCCGATTAAAAAAATAACTTATTATGCTGAACAATATGAGATAGGAAATATTGATTATACACAATTAATTGTTTACACAACTTCTTTAAGAGAAGATCTTGCAGAAGAGATGGGTGCAACAGTTCAAGATTATGATGCTGTTTTGAAAGAAGAACAGTTAAAATCTGCATTAGGTAATCCAACAGAAACAACAAAATGGGCTTGGGTTGAATCAGGCGACGGTAATGGTTATGATAAAAAACTTGATGATGAAGCTTCTGCATGGAGAAAAATAATTTTTGATGGTAAAAAAATTCAAATATGGCTTGATGCTTGGCCAAATATTCAAGAAAAAAATGGAGAAGATATTTTTTTCTATAGATTACATTTAGATATAAGGTTTAAAAGTCCGGAAGACCAAATTAATATAAAAGAAAAGATAGAAGAAATAAAATCCTTAGCTGAAAAATATTCTTCTGATGAAAGCGAGGACAATTTAAGAAATTTAGCTAAAGAAAGTGTTGCTGTAGAACAATCTTTTGAGAACTACTTTGAACAAAACCCTGCTCAATGTGAGGAAGTAATGGGAGATCTTTTTGGAAGTGAGAATAAAAGAGAGGATCAAAAATTAATTCTTCAAGAAATTGAATTTTTTGAAGGAGATGACTTTGAAGCAATGATTAGATTAGAAATGTGTGATGAATGTCAATGGAACTGGATAAACTTGCATTTATGGTTTGAATCTCATGGTAGTTTTGAATATCCTGAAGGAATTTCTAATTATGATAGAAGCATAAGAGATAGATTTACAAGTTATTCATTTGAAGAGTTTAAAGAAGAAGCAAGAAAATTAGTTAATGAAATGAGAAGCCAAATTGAATCAGGAGATTATGAATCAGCTTCAGAAAAATCTCAGGAATTAAGCATGCTAACAGAAGCATGGAATGAAAAATCTAATAATGTATGGGAGGAAGTAGAAGGTAAATTTAAAATTGACTTTGAATCTATGACAGATGAAGAAAGAACAAAATGTCATGAAAATTATTGCTGGATAAAAAAAGAGCAAGAGAGGAGAGAAGCTGAAAAAGAATTAAGAAATAAAAATTATGAAGAAAGAAAGCAGTTTTACTTAGATTTATTCTCTCAATATGAAAAGAAAGAATTTTACTATGAACAAGAAGAATGGGAAAAACGTTTGTTAGAAG
The DNA here is from genome assembly GCA_964360755.1 of Candidatus Woesearchaeota archaeon. GTDB lineage: Archaea > Nanobdellota > Nanobdellia > Pacearchaeales > GW2011-AR1 > JACPLR01. The sequence continues at coordinate 21,406 of CAYHYE010000006.1, read as the reverse complement.
AGTTTAAAGAATTTGGCGAAGAAATATGTAGCAATAACGTTGATGATAATAACAACGAGCAAATTGATTGTTCTGATTCTCAATGCGGAGGAAAACTTTGCGGTTATGGTTTAGCTAATGTTATATATGGAAATGAAACAAGAGAAGAAAAAGTAGAATTATATTGTATTGCAGGAACATGTCAAGCAAAAGAACAAATAATTAAAGAAAAAGTTGCTATTTGTGGAAATCATATTTGTGAAGAAAATGAACAAGAGTCTTGTCCAGGAGATTGTGCAGCATGTTTGCAATATGAACCATTAGAATGTAATGGTGGAGTCATTTTTTCTGGAAAAGATGAGACTGGTTGTCCATTAGAACCAATTTGTTTGTCAGAAGATTTATCTTGTGAGACTGATGAAGATTGTGTTGATCCACTATGTGGGGATGCTTCTTGTGTTGAAGGAACATGTCAGATTATAGAGTTAGTAGAATGTAGAGAAGCTGAATGTGTTGATGGTGAGGAAAAGATTCAAAATTGCGAATCAGGTGAGGTAAAAGTTATAGAAACATGTGTAGAGAGTTTATGGCATGAAACAGGAGTTGAATGTGAAATTGTTTTACAAACTCAAGAAGGAGCACAAGAAGGAATAGTAGGAGCTCAAGAAGAAATACTAGAAGAAGAGGTTGTTGATAATGAATGTGTTGTAAGAAGCGATTGCGGTAATGAAAATGATGTTTGTAGCAATGGAAGGTGTGTTACACTTCCAGAAGTTGTAGCTATTAGTGAAGAAGTTTTAATTGAAGCTATTGAAAAAGAAGTAGAAGAGATAATAGAAGAAAATCAAGAGGAAATAGGAACAGAAGAACAACCTTTAATTACAGGAGAAGCGATTTTTTATTTCTTTAGAACTTTATTTGCAGTTGAAGAAGTCCAAGAAACTCCACCAACTCAAGAAATTCAACAAAGTCCACCATCTGGAGAAAGTAATAATCCAAATATAATTATTCCTGGTATAGGAGAAGATAATATTAACGAAGGGAATTTACAAGATCAAGAAAGAGATGAAAGAGATGATAGGCGAGATGAAAGAGAGTATGAACAACAAGATCGATCAAAAGAATGTAGTGAAAGATGTGATAGGGAGTGTTATGATAGAGAAATCAGACCTTGTATTGAAGATTGTATTTGGGATGAATGTGGTGATGAATTAGAGTGTAATGTTGATGATATTAAACTAAGTTGTGAAAATAAATGTAAATCAGAGGAAGCTACAGAATCTTGTGAAAATGAGTGCTCTGATAAATGTTTAAAGGGAGAGGAAACTTGGGTTGAACCAGAGAGAGAGGAGCATAAAGAAGAAAAATTTGTTTTTACAGTTGGTGGCTCATGTAAAGAAGCACAAGGCAGAACAGAAAGTTATATTTGGTTTGGCGGTTGGGGAGAGAACTTTAACGATTTCCATTCAATAAAAAATAATTATTATAATCGTGGAGGTGATGATTGGTGCAAAGAAGATTTGGAAAATTTAATAAAACAGAGAAAAGAGTTAGAAAACTCTTTAAATCAAGAATTCGCATCATGGTTCTTTGAAAAATATGTTGCAAATTCTGCAGATGAATGGGAAAAACATATTTCTGGAATTTTTGAGATTTACTGGAAGGATGTTGATATATCAAGACAAATAGCAGAAAGATTACAATGTTTAGGAATAGATTCTTTACCAGAGCATAATTTAATTAATTTCAATTATAAAACAGATTATGGTAGCGTTGAGTTTTGGGAAGAGGTTAAAACAGCAAAAATTAACGATAATGGAGAAGAAGTCCAGATTATTTCTCCTTATATGAAAACCTGGCTTTTTCCATCGAGAGATTTTTTCAAAGCTGAAATGAAAAAATCAATGGAGGAACATAGAATGCCAGGACCACCAGGAGAAGAGAAAGAAAATACACTTTCAGAGGAAGAAAAAAATAGATTATTAGAAAATGAAAAATTTATAGAAAGTGTAAAGGTTTTTAATAAGGATTATGGAGAAAATTTAATTATTCAATTTAAAGATTTTGATACAAATGAAATTGTGTTTAATGTTTATATTAGGATTAATGAAGAAGAACTTATATATTTTGAACCAATGTTGCCTTCTGAAACTCCAAAAGAAGATGTTAAGGTTGAGCTAGACGTCAATAAACTTCTTGATATTGTAGAGTATGAAGAAAGTGGTAGAATTGAACTTGAAAGTCCTCCTTGGGATCAAAAACCTAGAGTCGGCTTTGTAAAAAATGCAGTTGACGGAGTAAGAATGTTCTTTATGTTTAGAAGTTTAATTAATTCTGCAGTTGTTACCCCACAATCTGCAGAGAATGATATACTATTCTTTTTTGTAAGAAATTTCTTTGAAGTTGTAATGGGTGGTGAAGAAGATCATGAACAGGAAGATATAGAAGAATTAGATAAAGCCTTAGAAAAGTTTCCAGAATTTCAAGAGCAACAAGAGCGTGAATAAATTACCTATATTTTTTTAAATATTAATAATTAATCTTTTTTATGTATATTGATTCACATGTTCATTTGAGAGATTTTAATGAAAAGCATAAAGAAACTATTAAGCATGGATTAGAAGTAGCAAGAGATTCTGGAGTTGATGCTGTTTTTGATATGCCAAATACAGATCCGCCAATAATAACAAGAGACTTAGTTGTTGATAGATTAAGATTAGCAAAAGATGCAGGTATTGATTCTGTATTTTATGGAGTTTATATTGGTTTAACTGGAAACTCTGAGCAAGTTAAACAAGCTGTGGATATTTATCGAGAGTTTCCGCAAGTTGTTGGAATGAAATTATATGCAGGACATTCTGTCGGAAATTTAGGAGTTATTAATTTGGAAGATCAGCGTACAGTATACAAAGTTCTGTCAGAACAAGGCTATGAAGGAGTTCTTGCTATTCATGCAGAAAAAGAAAGTGAAATAAATCATAAACACTGGAATCCATTAAACCCAATAACTCATTGTCATGCTCGCCCAGAGAAAGCAGAAGTTGAATCTATTAAAGACCAAATTAAACCAGCAAAAGAGTATAGATTTAAAGGAAAGATGCATATACCACACATATCTTCTCCTATAGCAGTTGAATTAGTCCAAAGTGCAAAAGATTCTTTAGATATTTCATGTGGAGTGTGTCCACATCATTTTATTTACGATTGGCAGCAGATGGCTTCTAAAAACGGAGTTTTGTGGAAAATGAATCCTCCTTTAAGATCTCCGGAAGCAAGACAGAAAATGCTTAATCACCTTAGAATTGGAGATATAGATTGGATTGAAACAGACCATGCACCACATACTTTGGATGAAAAGATAAAAGAACCATTTATGTCTGGCATTCCTGGACTTCCTTGGTGGAATCTTTTTGAAGAGTTTTTAAGAAATAATAATTTTAACGATAGACAAATTGAAGAACTAACATTTAATAATATCATGAATAGATTTGGAATCCCTATAAAAAGAACTTCAAGGCAGATTGTAGATAGAAGAAATGATTATCCTTTCAATCCTTATGCTCCAATAGAAAAGGAGATAGGTTTTTAGTTTACATATTATCTCTGCAAAACTCGCAGATCATTCTCCCATCTAATTTTTCTAAAATATCAAAGTTTCCACACTCTTCACATGAGGACTCTATAAATCGTCCTTTTATAGCAGATTCACTTCTTTTTATTTTTTCTGATTCTTCTTTTATTTTTTCAAATTCTCTTGATTCTTCAAAGACACCTGGTATAAATTTTACTATATCTTTTAGAGTGATATAACCAATTATTTTATTATTAGTTAAAACAGGCATTCTCCTTAGTTTATTTTTATTCATTTTTTCAAGAGCTTCTTTTAATTTTGCTTCTGGTTTTATAGTTATTACTTTTCTTGTTGCTATGTCTTTTGCTTTGATATTAGATAAATCTCCTGATTTATTCTTAGATAAGGCCCATACAATATCTTTTTCAGTAATAACCCCATGTAATTTGCCTTTATCTTTTAGAACTAGACTTCCCACTCTACTTTTTATCATAGTTTTTGCTGTTTCATATAGTGAAGTGTCTGGTTTTATGTGGGTGAAATTTCGTGTCATTACATCACCTACACGAATCTTTTCTTCCATCTAATTTAAATGATAGCTTATTTATATAATCTTCGGAACTCTTAAGTGTTATATTGACTACACTATAAAAATCTTTAAAAATTGCTTAATTAGAGTGATTATATTCTAGATCTTATTCTAGACTTTAAAATGCCTGAAAAACAACCTATTTATATTCTTCCTGAAAATATTAATAGAATTATAGGTAATGATGCTCAAAGAAATAATATTTTAGCTGCTAGATTAGTTGCTGATATTATTAAGACTACTTTAGGTCCTAAGGGAATGGATAAGATGTTAGTTGATGATATGGGGGATATTGTTATTACAAATGATGGTGTTACAATATTAGAAGAAATGAATATTGAGCATCCTGCTGCTAAAATGATGGTTGAAATTGCCAAAACTCAAGAGAAAGAGGTTGGTGATGGAACTACAACAGCTGTTATGCTAGCAGGAAAACTGCTTGAAAATGCTGAAAAACTTCTTGATAAAAAAATTCATCCTACTGTTATTACTAAAGGCTATAATTTAGCTGCTGAAAAGTCTATAGAAATTTTAAATAATATTGCTACTAGAGTTACTACAGACGACGAATTTACTTTAAGACAAGTTGCGATAACTTCTATGACTGGAAAGAGTGCAGAAAATTTTAAAGAAAGATTTGCAGATATTGTAGTTAATAGTGTTAAACAGATAGAGGATTATGGAAAAGTTAATCTGGAAAATATTAAAATTGAGAAATTAAAGGGCAATAGAATTAAAGATACAGAGCTTATTTCTGGAATTGTTTTAGATTCTGAAAAAATTAATATAGAAATGCCTTCTAAGATAGATAATGCTAGAATTGCTTTGCTCGATTTTCCTTTAGAATTAAAAAATCCTGAAATAGAAACAAAAATTAGTGTTTCAACTCCGGAACAATTAAGCAGTTTTATTGAATCAGAGGAAAGAGAATTAAAAAAAATGATTGAAAAAATAAAATTGTCTGGGACTAATGCTATTTTTTGCCAAAAAGGCATTGATGATATAGCTCAGTATTATTTAACTAAGGCTAAAATTTATGCTTCAAGACGAGTTAGTAAAAGCGACATGGAAAAGTTAGCAATGGCTACTGGAGGAAGAATTATTAGTAATTTAAATGAACTTAGCAGCGACGACTTTGGTAGTGCTAAAAGTATTGAGGAAATTAAGGAAGGAAATAAACATCTTACTTATGTTAAAGGTTGTATTAATCCTAAGGCAATTAGTATAATTATTCGTGGAGGTAGCGATCATGTTTTAGATGAAACTGAGAGAGCTATTAAAGATGGGTTGGGAGATATTGCTTCTGTATTAAAAGATGGCATGATTGTTGCAGGAGGAGGGGCTGTTGAAATAGAACTTGCTAGGAGATTGAGAGAATTTTCTCAAGGTCTTTCTGGTAGAGAGCAGCTTGCTGTAGAGGAATTTGCCAATGCTTTAGAATCTATTCCAATTACTCTTGCTGAAAATGCTGGATTAGATCCTATCGACATTTTAACAGAATTAAAGGCAACTCACGACGATAATAAAAAAGATTTTGGAATTAATTTATTTACTAATAAAGTTGAAGATACTAAACTTGCAGGAATTATAGAGCCTTTAAAAGTTAAAACACAGGCCATTTCTTCAGCTTCAGAAGTGGCTATAATGATTATAAGGATTGATGATGTTATTTCTGCTGGAAAAAATAGTCATAGGACTGGCAAGGGAATGCCTTCCAATTTTGAAGGCTTTGATTAAAATAGTAGATTTTAAATATGCTTTTTCTTTTTATATATTATGCCAGAAAAGGATAAAATTACTGAACAGAAAGTAAAGTATAGCGGAATTTTTGATTTTAGGGAAACCTATCAATTTATACATAGGTGGCTTATTGAAGAAGGTTATAAAGTTGAAGAGCAGAAATATCAAGAGCAAATACAAGGCGAGGAGAAAAATATTGAAATAAAATGGGTTGCTGAAAAAAATATTTCAGATTATTTTAGGAATGAGATTAAAATAACTTTTAGGATGTATTCGTTAAAGAAAATTGAGGTTGAAAAGAATGGAAAGAGAGTTAAAACAAATGAAGGAGGGTTTGAGGCCGGAATAACTGGAAATCTTGTTAAGGATTATGAAAACACATGGGAAAAACGTCCTTCTATGAAATTTCTTAGAGGAGTTTATGATAAGTATATTATCGAAGGTACAATAAAAAAATATTCAAAAGCTCTTTTTGATGATGTTCAGAATTTAAGTGAGCAGATAAAGGAATTTTTATCAATTGAAGCAAAAAAATAACAGTTCTATTTATTTTTTAACTACTCTTTAATTCTAATTGTTTAAAATTAACCACCAAAATTTTTATAAATGGGGTCTTTGTATCAATTTAATGATTAATAAAAAATTAGTTTTTTTGTTTTTAATATTTTTTAGTTTGCATTTAATTAGCGCTATCAATCTTACTGTAAGTTCAAGGTCTATTCAAGATGCAATTATAAATGACGCTGATGATCCGGCTAGTTTTGAATTTACAATTGTAAATAATGAAGAAGAAGGTGTTTTTGAAATTTTTAGTTTTGAAAGATTTAAAATAGAGCCAAATGAATTTGAAATTGGCTCTAAAGAAACAAAAAAAGCTATAATTCATTTTTATCCAGAAGGCTCTATAAAAACTAATATTGGGCATTTAGAAGTTCCATATTTTTTTAGGGAAAAATTTAGTTCTGAAACTCAAGAAGGATCTATTTTTATGGAGCTTGTTGATTTTAATAAAATATTTGACCTTGGTGTTGATGATATAAATCCTGATTCAGATTCTTTAACTTTGAATTTTTATAATGTGGAAAAACTTTCATATGAAAATGTTAATGTTGTTTTTTCAGGAGATTTTTTTAATGATAAGGAAGCAAAATTTTCTTTAGTTCCTTATGAAAAGAAAATTTTTTCTATTCCTATTAATAAAGATGCACTTAAGAAATTAGTTTTTGGGGTGTATCCTATTAAAGCAGTCTATAATATTGATGGAAGGACAGCAACAATTATTGGATATGTTGAATTTTTGGAAAAGTCTAGTTTAACTGTTACAGATGATAAAAAGGGTTTTATTATAAATTCAAGAATTATTGAAAAGCATAATACAGGAAATATTCTTACAGTTGCTGATGTTTATGTGGGAAAAAATATAATTTCTAGGCTTTTTACAACTTTTTCAGTTGAGCCTTTAAGAGTTCAGAGAGAAGGGATTTATGTTAATTATTTTTGGCAGAAAGAATTGCAACCAGATGAGAGTTTAGAGGTTAAAGTTACAACTAACTGGACTTTCCCATTACTGATTTTAATTGGAGTTATTGTTATTTTATATTTATTTAATTTGTATATTTCCACTGATGTTGTAGTTAGAAAAAACGTTTCATTTGTTAAAACAAAAGGGGGAGAATTTGCCTTAAGAGTTACTATTAAAGTTAAGGCAAAGAAATTTGTGGAGAAAGTTGTTTTGTATGATAGGCTTCCTGGAATGGCAAAACTTTATGAAAAGTTTGGAAATTCTCCTGATAAATTAGATTCTGGTAGATTAGAATGGAATATTGGTTATTTAGGAGAAGATGAGGAGCGTGTTTTTAACTATGTTCTTTATTCAAAGATGAAAGTTGTAGGAAAGTTTGAATTGCCAAGCTCTACTGTTGTTTATGAGCTTAATGGAAAAGTGCATGAAGCTTATTCTAATAGAGCATTTTTTATTAATGAAGTTAGTGATATTTAGAATTAAGAATAATTAATAAACAAAGGCTTTATAAAATACCAAACTTATTTCTTATTATCCCTCCATAGCTCAGTGGTTTAGAGCGCTCGGCTGTAGATAATAAAAAGAACCTAGGTTCTTCTCCAAGAGAATCAAAGATTCTCTGGACCAGAGAAACCATAAAAGTTTCTCTTGGTTATGACATCTCCTAAGGATGTTGTAAGTTAATTAGAGCAGACATTCCATTTTGGATAAGGATGAAGCTTGATTAGCCGAAAGTTTAACAGAACCCGAGAGATCCCCAGTTCGACTCTGGGTGGAGGGATATATTTATAATATAGTATTCTTTTTGATTTGTTTGTTGAAAATGAACAATATTAAATGGACTTTTTCAAGAATTGATGCTGCTAATTATTGCAGAATGAGATATTACCTAAGATATGTTGAGCATGAGCCTCCTTTGAATTTGTCAGCATACAAAAAAGGAATTTTGCTTCATGATCTTATTCAATATTTTTGGAAAAAACTAGGAACTGAAGAAGAAGTTGAAAAAACTAAAAATAAAAAAGGCGGGAAAAAATATTATGACTCAGAAACATTTTCAGAATATGCTAAAGGAAAATGGGCAAGCGAGCTAGAAAAATTTAAAAAATTAAAAATTAAGGTAGAATGGAGGAGCGAAGATGAAGGATGGGCTATTTACAATTCTCTTCCTAAAATTTGCACACCATTATATGAAACTTTGATTAAAGAAGGTAGGTCTTTAGCAAGCGAGCTAAAATTTAATTTTATCTTAAGGAATATACGGTTTTTTGGAAAAATAGATGAAGTTCGTTTAAGAGATGGAAAAGTTGTTGTAAGAGACTATAAATCAGGCAGACCATATATTGGTGAGATGAAGCTTAATCATGATCCGCAATTGACAATGTATAATGTAGGTCTTTGTTCTTTGTGCTATTCAAATAGAGAATTTGCAAGCTCTTTAGGAATTGGAGAAGATAGGAAAAGATTTATGGGAAATCCTATTTTTGTTAATCCTGAATTTGAAATGGAATTTTTTATGGTAAATGATTGCAGTATTCACAAAACAACGAGAAGAGATGAACATTTTTTTGAGATTATTCAAATGATAAATGGCACTCAGAAAGCTGTTGATGAAGGAAATATTTATCCTGAGAGAGGAAGAAAATGCGATTCTTGTGATATGAGAAAAGCCTGTGAATCCAAACTTGAAAGTGCTGTTATTCCACTTAAAGGACAGACATCTTTTGATTTTGCAATACCTTCATATGTAAAACCTTTTGAAATAGTTCAAGCTAAAAGTAGTAAAGATAAACAAAGAAAGTTTAATTTCAAAAGAAAGACGAGTTATTGATTTTTATTTCTTCCATTCAATTAATTTTCCAGCTTTTATTTCAATTTGGTCTGCTTTTCTTAATCCGAAAATTTGTTTTCTTGTTAGAATTGGATAATGTTTTATTTTACAAAGGTAGTTTGGAATAAACCAAATGTTTTTTTCAGAAGTCACCCAGTTTTTATCATCGAATATTTTTAAATTTACAGGATCTGAAAATTTTCTAAGTGATTTTTTACCATTTTCATTTATGAAATACTCATGGAAGAAAGACATTACTAATTCTCTTATGTTTTTGTATATTGGTTCTCTATATCTTAAAACTGCATGATTTGTTTTTCCTATTGCACCCCAATGTTCATGTTGCTTGAATAATGCAATAACATGATCAAAATCATCTTTTGTACCCTCCATATCTAAAATTAACGGTTCATGACCATGAAATCTTAAAATTGCTGCTGCTAATAAAGAACCTTCAATGCAATGAGCTTTTTTTGTTTTCAAAACCATTCTTGGAGACATGCACGTATCTCCATTTTCCTCAAAATTTATCTTTAATGAATTTAAAAAATCTTGAATTTTCGAGGGTGTATTTAATTTTTTAAATAAATTTATTTCTTCTTGATTAAATCCAAAATTCTCTTTTTTTTGTGCAAACATGTATTATTTTACAATTTACTTCTTATATATCTTACTAACTCCTAATAGCTTATGTATTCTCAAGGATAAAAAAGTTTAAAAAGTGATTTTTTTTTATCAAATTAAATAAATTCCGTTTTTTAAAAAGAGGTTATGAAAAATAAAGATAAGTTTACTGAATCTGATGACGAGATCAAACATCTTTTTGATGAAGAAGATGACATTGAATTTGATGTAGATACTGATGGTGACTGGGATCAAGAATAATTTTTATTTTTTTATTTTATTTTTTATTTAATGGACAAATTGTCCAACATCTTTATAAATCAGCTTATTGCTTATTTATTATGTTAATAGGTATTGTTGGAAAGCCTAATGTAGGAAAAAGCACTTTTTTTAAAGCTGCTACTATGGCAGATGTTCTTATTGCGAATTATCCTTTCGCAACTATAAAACCAAACCATGGAATAGCATATGTGAAAATTGACTGCATTGAAAAAAATTTTAATGTTAAATGCAATCCAAGAGAGGGATATTGTATTAATGGTAAGAGATTTGTTCCTATTGAATTAATGGACGTTGCAGGTCTTGTTGAAGGTGCTTCTGAAGGGAAAGGATTAGGAAATCAATTTTTAAATGATTTAAGTAATGCAGATGCATTTATCCAAATAGTTGATATTTCTGGAGAAACTGATGCAGAAGGAAAACAAACAACTAATTATGATCCTTTAGACGATATTGTAGTTATTGAAAGAGAGCTTGATTTATGGTATACAGGTATTTTAAAAAAAGTCTGGAAAACTTTTTCAAAAAAATTTTCTTCAGAGAATTTGGATTTTTCAGAAGCAGTTGCAAAACAATTTTCAGGATTAAAAGTTAACAGAGAGCATGTAAATAAGGTTATTCTTAATACGGGTTTTGATTCAAAAAAATCAGCTCAATGGAATGATGAAGAGATTTTTATTTTTGCAAGTAATTTAAGAAAAATTTCAAAGCCTATGATTATTGCTGCAAACAAAATTGACAGACCAAATTCTAAAGAAAATTTAGAAAAATTAAAGAAAAAATTTGATTATATTATTATACCATGCTCTGCAGAATCAGAGCTTGCATTAAAAGAAGCTGCTAAAAAAGAAATTATCAACTATATTCCGGGAGAAAGTGATTTTAAAATAAATAAAAATCTTAGTGATAAGCAAAAAAATGCTTTAGAATTTATTAAAGAAAATATTCTTAATAAGTATAAATCAACTGGTGTTCAAGAAATTTTAAACAAAGTAGTTTTTGAATTACTTAATTATATTGCTGTATTTCCAGCAGGAGCAAAACTTTCTGACAGCAAAGGAAATATACTTCCTGATTGCTTTTTGCTTCCAAATAACTCAACTGCTTTGGATTTTGCTTATCATTTGCATACAGATATAGGAAATAATTTTGTTAAAGCAATCAATGTTAAAACAAAGAAAGCTGTAGGCAAAGATTATAAGTTAAATCATCTTGATGGTATTGAAATAATGACAAAATAATATAATTAATTTTAATAAGATAAATTTATAATACTAATTTTCTTTATTTTAATATGGTTTTAGATGTTAAAACTAAGTATCATATAAAATTTAGTACTATTTTAATTAGTTTAATAGTTTTTTTGGTTCTTGCCAATGTTATTTTTTTTGGGTCTGTTATTAGACAGTCTTTTACAAATGTTATTGATATTATTCAAGATAAAGATTTTGAGATTATTTATGAATCTGTAGTTTATGACGGCATTAATTTGAATTTTAGCGTTAAAAAAAATACTGAAACTCCAGATTTAACTGCTTTAAAATTTGTTATAGAAAATGAAACTGGTAAATATGAATATCAGCAGGAAGTCCTTTCTGACTTTGATATTTTATCTTTTAGTATTAATGTTTTAGGAAAGATTTCTGAAATTCTTAAACTTTCAGTATTTCCAATTTATAAAAAAGCAACATTAGAAGAAGAGATTGGCCAGGGTGTTGTTCATTTTCTTGATGATAACCAACAGCAAGGAATAATAAGCTATCCTAGTGAAGGGGATGGAGCTGGTAGCTATGGAATTGTACCAGATGAAGTAATTATAATAATCCCAAATCAAACACAAACTCCTCCAACACCTATTCCTACAAGTTCAACAGGAAAATCTTTAGTTGGAATGAATTTAGCTGGAGTGAGTTATTATGATACTCAATGGGTTTTTGTTGATGTAATGAAGAACGCAGGAGCTGGTGGAAGATGGCTTACAAAGAATGCTACTGGTTTAAGTGCATGGGATACTGGCTATGGTTTGCAAATACCTTTAGATTCTAATGGTTATCCTTTAGAGATTCCATATAATGTTCCTAGTGTTTCAACACCACAATTTGTGCATATTTTAATTAAGGGAACTGGAAATTATCCATCTGGAGATTATACTGTTTTTTATGATGGTGATGGAGATTTAGATTTTGATTTAAGCTCTTTAATTATAAGCAAGGATACAATTCTTAAAAAATATGTTGTAAGAGTAGCTTCTCCAACAACTGGTGGAGGACTTCATATAGTAATTAAAAGATCTAATATTAGTGATCCTATTAAAAACATTAGAATAATCACTCCTGGATTTGAAAATACATATCAAACTCAAACATTTCATCCTTTATTCTTACAAAGACTTCAAGGTGTTGGAGCTATAAGATTTATGGATTTTCAAAAAACTAATAATAATCCAAGTACAACTACTAGAACTCCTAAAACTTATTTTACTCAATCACATCCTAACGGAGTTGCATTAGAATACCAAATTGAATTAGCTAATGTCTTAGATGCAGATCCTTGGTTTAATATTCCTCATTTAGCAGATGATAATTATATAAGACAGTTTGCAATAACAGTTAAACAACAATTAGAGCCTGATAAAAAAGTTTATATTGAATATTCAAATGAATTATGGAATACTCAATTCTCTCAAACAACTTGGATACAACAACAAGGTTGTAATGATCCCATAACAAAAGTTACAAATGCTGGTGGAAGCTGTGATAGTACAAAATCAGGATTTAAATATCAAGCAAAAAGATCTGCAGAAATATTTAAAATATTTGAAGAAGAGTTTGGAGTTGATGCAAATAGATTAGTAAAAGTTGCAGGTGGGAGATTAGATGCTGGTTCTGTTCAAACTGCGCATTCCAATTTATTAATGGGCTATTTTAGTGAACTTAATATAAGTGCTCCAAATGCATTAGCTATAACAACTTATTTTGGAGAAACAATTAGAAATCAAGCACTTAATCAAACTTATAGTGCTTTAACAGTATCTGAAGTTTTAGATAAAGCAGAAGCACATTTGTATAACTATACTAAACCTAATATACAAATAAATAAACAAATTGCTAATAATTATGGAGTTAAATTAATTGCTTATGAAGGCGGACAGCATATAGTTGCGGCATTTGAATTTACAAATGAGGCAAATCTTGTTAATAAATTGCTTGCAGCTAATAGAGATCTAAGAATGGAAGATCTTTATAATAAAATGTATTTAATATGGTTTCAAGAAGGTGGAAATTTATTAGCTCACTTTAATTATGCATTTAAACCTGATAAGTTTGGTTCATGGGGAGTATTAGAATATCAAGATCAACCAGAATTAGATGCTCCAAAATATAGAGCTACAAAAAATGCAATTAATACTTACAAAGATGGAAGTACAATACAACCACCTAGCTCTGTTTGTGGCAATGGAATTAAAGAAGGTAATGAAGCTTGTGATGATGGAAATACAATAAATGGCGACGGATGTTCTTCATTATGTATAACTGAGATTCCAACAGGCTGCACTTCAAATTCTCAATGCAATGATAATAATGCATGTACAAATGATGTTTGCACTTCTGGAACTTGTTTAAATACAGCAATAACTTGCAATGATAATGTTGCTTGTACAACTGATTCTTGCAATTCTTTAAGTGGTTGTGTTTATACTGCAAATAATAATTTATGTAATGATAATAATGCTTGCACAACAGATGTTTGTGGTACAATAGGATGTACAAATACTCCTATTTTAGGTTGCGGAGGAGGCGGAGGAGCTCCTACTGCAGGATTGGTTTTACATTTAGATTTTGAAAATGGATTTAATGATGTGTCGGGAAATGGAAATAGCCTTACATGCTCTTCTATAAAATGTCCTGTTTTGTCAACAGGCCCAGATGGATCAAATGCATATTCTTTTGATGGTATTGATGATTCTTTAAATAAATCTGTTTCAAATGGACAACAACTTGACCTAACAGGTACATCTCTTGAACAGCCATTTAGCATTTCTGTATGGATAAAGCCGAATACATTAAGTTCTTCAGCAAGTGCAATTAGTACAGTCGTGGCAAGAGACTCTTTTTCATTAAGAACTTACAGATTATCTGTTAAACAAAACGAAGTTTTATTCAGGACTGGAAACAGCACGAATCCAAAAGTTTACAGCGATAAAATTACATCTACAAACTTAATTCCAATTGGAAGCTGGACACATATTGTTGTTGTTTTTAAAGGAAGTTCTGGACAAGCAAATTCAACAATAGATTCTGGCAATCTAATTGATTATTATATAAATGGCAACTTTAATGCAGGCGGAGGTTTTAATAATGATGGAGCTTCTGCTGGATCTACTCATATAATTGTTGGATCTTATGGGGGATCTTCAAGCTTTTTTAATGGAACGGTAGATGATTTAAGAATTTATAATAAGGCTTTGTTAGATTCTGAGGTGCAGAGCGTTTATAATTCATATACTTTAATTTCTCTCTCGCCAGAATATAATAAAAACTTATTTCAATATTTAGCAGATAAAATTAATTCTTGGCTTTCTAAATTTTAAAATGGGAATAAGATATGAATTTTCACAGGATTTGCAGGATAAGGCAGATGCAATATCAAAGAGTTTGTTTTCTCACATAAAACTTGATAAAATTAAATGTTTTAGAAGCTATGGAAGTTCTTCAAAAAATACTATAGCAAGATGCCATGCTTTGGGAAAATTAATGCAGAAAGTTATTGGAGTTTCTCCATATTATGGGATAGAATTTATTTCTGAAAAATTTGACAAACTTTCAGAAGAGCAGAAAACAAAAGTAATAATTCATGAGTTAATGCATATTCCTAAGAGCTTTGGCGGGGGTTTTAAACATCACGATTATGTTTGCGATAAAAACATAAATATGTTTTACAAGGAGTTGAAGAAAATTGAAGGTGAAGATAGTTTTTAATAAAAAATCTTTAAAGTTGAAAGATTTTAATGAGGTTAAGGCAGGAGGTGCTTTTTTTGGCTTGATGTTTTATCGTCGAGAAAAAGCCCCTATTTTGCTTTTTAACATGAAATCCTCACTTCACTCATTTTTTGTATTTTTTAATTTTTTAGTTTTATGGTTGGATGAAAAGAACAAGATTGTTGATTGGGAGGTTGTTAAGCCCTTTACTTTTTACATTAATTCTAAAAAAAATTATTCAAAGATTGTTGAGATTCCAATTTCTCGACGATATAACTCTTTAGTAACATTTATCGTCGGAGAAAGATTTAAAAAGAATTAACACTTAAATTATTTAGAAAAAAGGAGGTTTAAATGGGAACAGTTGTTGTAAAAAATGTTGTTAAGAGAAAGCCAGGACATCTTTACTATGTTGACGGAAAAGGCAATGTATGTGAAGCTAAAATGGCTCGTGGCGGAAGAAAAAAGAAAAAAAGATAATTCTTCAATGTTTTTTAATTTTTTTATCTTTATATTTTAATAATTTTTTAATTTATTATTTTTTAAAATAAGGCGAATATTAGACTTAAAAATCTGACTCAAATAAATAGTTACTTTTTTCTAGCGAGATATTGAACAAAAAGGCTCTTTTCTTTCTTTTCTTCTTTGAAATCATGATAAATCTTTTCTATAACAAAATCTTCACTAAGAATATCTATCATATCCTTTTGATAAATTGGATATAAATCTAATTTACTCCATTTTTTACTTTGTTTATCATAATAATGTAATACCACAACAGTATCACTTATATATGCTGGAAAAACTAAAACTTTTTCTTGAAATCCATGATAATAAACTGAATAATCAAAAGTAAAATTTTCAAGAATCTTCTCTTTGGGAAGATTCATTAATGATTTAATATAATCGTAATTCCTTGTGTCAATAAAAAGATAACCTCCAGTTTTTAATAATTGTGCAAATTTATGAACTACAATTTGTTGGGCTTTTTTAGTATACTCTCTCGTTCCTCCACCAATATATGTTAAAGAATTACCAGTTAAGAAACCAAAATCAAATATGTGTGTATATGCAGGCTCTGCTTTTGGTAAGTCTAACCAATTAGCTTTATGAACAATAACCTGTTGTTTGTTTTGTTTGAATAGTTTACTTGCTTGTCTAATAAACTCATCATCTACCTCGTTTGCTTCGGCACTATCTAAAGGATATTTTCTTTCTTTTAACCCTTGTATAATCCCATTCAATTCTGTTCCTCCACCAACACCAAAATCAATCACACTTTTTAGTTTATGTTTGGTTATTAAATTAAGAAAGAAATCCCTTTCTTCTCTTTTTATCTCACCTTTAAACTTAGGATAAATCTCTTTCTCCCAACTAACAAATTTAAAATTAGAAAATTCTTCTATAGGGTTACTAACATATGGAAGAGTATTAACGAATGTCATTCTAATAAAATAAGTATAATGCCTTTTTAAAAGATTTCCAATAACTAATTTTTCCAATATAGTGGACATTATTTTACTATTTCTATTTTTATTCTTTTGATCTAAAACTTTTTTAAAGTTTTATTTTTAATTATCTAAATATTTCAACTAATTTATAAACTTTAAACATTATTTTAATAAATGAATTATGTTTTTGAAGTTGTTGATAAAACTGGGAGAAAGATACGTTTGACTAAAAAGCAATGGACTCATATAACTATGACTCATGCGGAAATGGGTAATTATTTAGAAGAGATAAAGAAAACATTGAATAATCCATTGAAGATCATTGACCATTCTTTTAAAGAAGATTTAAGATTTTATTATACTTATCAAAAAAATAGGAAACATCCTGAAAAATATTTAAGAGTTATAGTTAAATATTTAAATGGAGAAGGTTTTGTGATTACAGCACAATTTAATAGGTATATAAAATGAATGGATCATTAGATATATATTATGATGAAGAAGGAGATTTTTTAGAGATAACTATATTAAACCCCCCTATAGAAAGTTTTTGTGAAGATGTTAATGAAGATGTTTTTATTAGGAGAGATGAAAATACCAAAGAGGTGATAGGAATAGGTGTTCTTAATTTTAAATCCCATGCACATGATTTAAAAGACATCCTTGCAAAAGCACCTGTAAAGATTAACTTTGAAACAATTGAACCTTAATAAAATGGAAGGAGAAATGAGAATTTATTATGATGAAGAAGGAGATTATCTAACTATTTTTGTAGGAAGTTCTAAACCAAATTATGGTGAAAAGATAGATGAGGACATTACTTTATTTAAAGATGAAGAAACAAATGAAATTATTGGAGTGGGTATACTTAATTTTAGAGAAAAAGCTAAATTCCTAAAAGATATGGAACTTAAGCTTCCATTTAAAATTAATTTTTCTTCTTTAAAGGTTTAATTTTCCGCTATTCTTATAAATCCATTAATCTCAATTATTTTATGATACTTGGTATCGAATCAACTGCGCATACATTTGGAATTGGAATAGTTAAAAATGGAAAAATATTAGCAAATGTAAAAAATTCTTATACAACTGAAAAAGGCGGAATAATTCCTGTTGATGCTGCAAAACATCATAGGGAAGTTTGTGATGATATTTTAAATCTGGCTTTGGAAAGATCTAGGATTAAATTAAAAGATATTAGGGCAATTGCTTTTTCCCAAGGACCTGGATTAGCTCCTTGTTTGTTAGTTGGAATTCATTTTGCAAAAAAATTAGCAAAAGAATTAGATGTTCCTTTAATTCCAGTTAATCATTGCGTTGCACATTTGGAGATTGGGGGACTTACAGGTGCGAAGGATCCTGTGTTACTTTATGCTTCTGGAGCTAATACACAAATAATTGCTTATGCAGGTGGAAAATATAGAGTTTTTGGAGAAACTTTAGATATAGGAGTAGGAAATTTTATTGATACTTTTGCTCGGCATGTTGGATTAGGATTTCCAGGCGGTCCAAAAATAATGGAGCTTGCAAAAAAAGGAAAATATCTTGAACTTCCTTATTCAATAAAAGGAATGGATGTTAGTTTTTCGGGAATGCAGACAAAATTGAAACAATTATTTGACTCTAAAAAATATTCTTTAGAAGACTTATCTTTTAGTTTGCAGGAAACTGCTTTTGCAATGTTGATTGAAGCTAGTGAAAGAGCTTTGGCCCATATTGGAAAAAATGAATTAGTTTTAGGAGGCGGGGTTGCATGCAATATTAGACTGCAGGAAATGTGCAAGATTATGTGTGAAGAAAGAAACTGCAAAATGTTTGTGCCTCCAAATGAATTTTTATTAGACAATGGCGGAATGATAGCTTTTTTAGGCGAGATAATGTTTAAATCTGGAATTAAATTTAATGTTGATAATTTTAGTAAATTAGATATTTCTCCAAGACAAAGAACTGATGATGTTGAAGTTAGTTGGAGATGATATAATTTAAAAAGACGATTACCTTATATTATAAAATGAATAGGGGAATTAAATTTGGACTTGTTGCTCTTCTTATTTATATAATTATTACTCCTATAGGAGTATTATTTGAGATATTAGAATCTAAAAGTTTAATTGGTCCTGATGTTATAATAATTACAACTATTTTACTTAATATTTTCATCTATTTATCTATTATACTTTTTAGTACAGAGGATTTTTTGCCTTTAACAATAAAACATTTTTTTGCATTTATTATCGGAGCATTAATCTGGTTCGCAGCAGGTTTTTTATTTGGTTGGTTTTTAAGAAAAAAATCTGGTAAAAAACAAATTTTTAATTCTCTTGGTAAATTACTAATGCTTATTGGTGCACTGATTTTTTTTATACTATTAATTATATTTTTATGGATTTCTAACCCTACTTCTCTGGGAGAGTCTGTACATGTATTAAGACTTATTCTATATCTTTTTCTATTTTTTCATGTGGTCCCATTATTAATAGGATTTATTTTATGGCTAATTTCTAAATTTTTATCGGAAGAGAATTCTCATTAATTGTACTATTCATTATTAATATTCCTTTTTATTTAGAGAAAAATTTAAATATTTTCTTTTCATAAGATTTTAATGAAGGTAAATAAAAAACATATACAAAAAGGTCTTGAAATATTAACACAATGTTTTCCTATAGATTTTGAAATTTTTAAAGAAGTAAGAGAAACTTATATTAAATTATATGGTCAAGATCCTTTTATTTTAAGATTTGGAAATGTATATATGGAAAGTTTAGAGGTTTATCATAATCCACGTAAAGATTTATAAACCTCTTTTTATAAGAGTTATTAACCAATGAGGTAAATACTTACGGAGGTCAAATGGACTTCTATATAATTGTTGAAAAAGCAAGAAAAACAGGAAAAATTGAAAAAGGAACTAATGAAGTTACAAAAGCTATAGAAAGAGGAACAGCTAAATTAGTAGTTGTTGCTAAAGATGTTGAGCCGAAAGAAATTGTGAAACATTTATCTATTTTATGCAAAGAAAAAGGAATAAAATATGGAGAAGTTGATAGTAAACAGAAATTAGGTATTAGTGTTGGAATTCCTGTTAAATGCAGTTCTGTTGCAATAATTGAAGCAGGTGATGCTGATAAAGATATTAAAAATTTGAAATAATAAAATGGCTTCTAAAGAGAAAGATCAACAGCAAAACCAACAACAAGCTAAAAAAAGGATGACAATAAGCGAAGAAGCTGTGCCAGCTGTTGTTGAAGAAATTTTAGGCAGGACAGGATTTAGAGGAGAGATTACACAAGTTAAAACTAGAGTTCTAGAAGGCAGAAATAAAGGGCGTTCAATGAGAAGAAATGTTAAAGGACCTATAAGAATAAAAGATATTTTAATGCTAAGAGAAACTGAAATAGAAGCTAGAAGAATCAGAAGCAAAGTCACAAAAGGAGTTTATACTTAACATGAAAAGAATTAAAACTAATAGGAATGGTAAAGAAGGTCTTTTAAAGCTTATTGGAGAAGGCTTTTTAACAGGGACTTTTACATTAGATGTTAGGGAGATTGAAAGTCCAGAAGAATATATTTTAGGGATTAGGAATTATTTAATTGATAGAGGATACAAAGCAGTTGTTTCTCCTATAAGAGGTGGAGAAGAGTTTTATACTATTGCTTTTAAAAAAATGGGGGATTCTTAAAATGACTCAAAATTTATTATCTACTTTGAAATCTCCTTTATGGGTTTTCGAAGAAACATTTGAGTGTGAAAAGGATTTTGAAAAACTTCATTTATCTGTTCAAATAGGACTACAAAGTTTAATAGGTAAATATTTTCATGATACTTTTATTAACCCTAAAGCTAAAGTTTCAACTAGTAGTATAGATCTTGGAGATAGAACACTATTTTTTATAGATACAATAAATCAATCGATTTTATCTGATAAAATGGGATATTTTCTTTTGAGATTTCATAATGATCTAAGATATAATAGTGGGAGAATTAAAGAATATATGGAAGCTCGTAAAAAAGATTATATGAAAGAGTTTTCTCAAATAAGTATGGAATTTGTAGATTATATGGGTGGATGCGCAGGATTTTCTTGGAGAAAAAAAATAAGAGGTTCAAGTTAAAATGCCGGAATGTTCATTTTGTAAAAAAAATTATAATATTCCAAGAGGATTAACTTTTGTATTAACAAATGGAGATATACTTTATTTTTGTTCAAGTAAATGTCAAAAAAACTGGAAGCTTGGCAGAAAATCTGAAAGAGTTAATTGGATAAGAAAAAAAGATAAAAAGTCGCATGTTTATTCTGAGATTAAAACGGGTGAATTGTAATTATTAATCTCCAATAACTTTAGTTATATTTGCAATAAATAATTTGGCATTGCCTAAGGAATCTTCTGCAGGAGTTTTGTTTGCTTGAGCAATTACTTGATATGTAAAGTTCCCTCTCTTCCATTTTTCATCCTTAAAAATGTCAAGCAAGTCACAGGCTTTAACTACGAGGTCAGTATAAATCTGCAATAGTCTTTTATCCAGAACTTTTGTTTTAACAAAAATCTTATCAAATAAGTCATAAGTTTTTTTGTGTATATTTGGAGAAGATGTTTTGACATTCTTTGTTAAGAGTATTGCTTTTGCTGTATAAAATATAGCATAATAAGAATGCGAAATAACTGAGCTGTAAAAAGTTTCATCTTGGGGAATACCAAACTCATCTTTATGTTTTGCTTCTTCACTTAATCTTTTCAGAGATTCAGCAGCAAGAAGTTCATTATTCGCTCTTTTTATAAATATTTTAACCTGTGAATCCATTTTTAACTGCCTCTGAAATTATTTTATAATAACTTTC
>CAYHYE010000005.1:0-26996 GCA_964360755.1 Candidatus Woesearchaeota archaeon | reverse complement strand
TTTTCCAGCATAAACAGTATCAGCTATTGCTTCTAAGGGGGATAGGGCAATAGCTACTGCGGTAATAAGTCCGGAAATGAGATCTTTTTTCAATTGATTTGAATTATACATATTATCTCCAAGAAATTGAACTTTGTCTTTTAGGTTTTTTTTCAGCATCAGCCAACATATAATCAATTATCTCTTTAGTTGTATCAAATTCAGAAATTATTGTATCAAGATCTTTTCCTTCAAAACTCTCCGGAACTCTTTCAAAAATTTGAGCCAAATTAGGGCCAAGATTAACAGAATAAAAACATCTGCTGTCAATTAAAAATTCAAATTTATTTTTCCTGCTGAATTCTCCTATAGCTTTTTGAGAAATTTCATTAACTTCAGTTAATACCTGCCAATATAATCCTGTTCCTTTTTCAACTTTGTCATTTTCTATTAATTCATATCCTGGAGTAGCTTTGATTAATTCAGCTTTATCAATAAAATGTAGGCTGTCTACTTCCCTTGATTCAGGAATACTACCATAAAGTAAAGCAGTTTGTGGAAAAGCTTTAGGAGTAAAAACAAAACTTTCTTTATTGCTCACTAAAGGGCTTGAATAGGCTTTGCTTCCTAAATTTAAAGCCCCAATTACTAAAGTATACTGGAGCATATTATTTAAAAATTCTCTTCTTGTTTTATATTCTTCTGTCATTTTTTATCAATTTTTTTAAAAAAATTAAGTAATAAGCTATAAAGAATTTATATATTTTTCCGACGACTTTAAAGTGACTACAAAATAAGAATTAAGTAATTTTTAACTCTTTTCCAAAATAATTTTTTATAATTTTTTTCATTTCTTCAAATCTAATTTTATTTCTTCCTATAAGAATTGCTTTGTTTTGAGCTCCTGCATTAATAATTAAATTATTTCCACTTATTTCAATATTTTTCATTTGTGCAGGATATATAATAGTAGAAATAAATTTTTCAGCATCACCAATTCCATTTGGCGTAAGAACAACTTTAATTTTTTTATCCAAAATCTCTCCAATTTTTTTGATATTTTTTCCGCTTTCTCCTATAGCTTGTGAAACTTTTGATTCTGGAACTACAAAAATTATTGTATTATTATAAATAAAACAATGCTTGGGAGAAATTTTAGTTATTTTTTCAAATAAATTAATATATCTCATGATTTGCATGTCTATTGTTTTAATCATTTGTAAGGAATAGTCCATCTTTAGTTAAATTAAATCAGCTTTATAAATTTATTATTTATTTTTTGTTTTTCAAGTTAAGCTAATGGCCCTGTAATTTTAACCATTAGTCCAGGAAGTCCTGTGCCAATAGGAACAGGCTGATTTAAGATTATATTTTCTATAACACTTAATAACTCATCTTTAGATGCTTTTATCGTCGCATTAATAAAATGTTTGATAGGAGTTTCGAATGAAGCTCTTGCAAGTATACTTGATTTGCGTGCAATAATTCCCATTCTTGTCATACCATGAACTTCCCCATTAACAGTCATCGCATCAGCAACTAATTTTAAATGTCTTTTATTAATATCTAAACCTTGAGAATTAATTACTTTTTCAATTTCATTAATAATTAATTGTCTTGCAACTTCTATTCCAAATATTTCTTCAGTTTCATATAAATCATTTGTCATAGTTTTATTTTTATTAATTCCTTTAACATTGACAATTTCTTTCAAATTTGATCCAGAAGTGAAGATAATGTAATTTCCTGCCCTATTTACAATTAATACTTGAGAAATTCCTTTAACTCCAGAAATAATTGTGTTTTTAATTTTTTCTTTAATTTTATAAAGTTCTTTAAAATCAACTTCTCCTGTAGATATTATAATTGAATTTCCTTTAATACTTGTTTTATAGCTTCCAGATAGCTTATCAGCAATTGCTTGAATTCCCATATGTGTTGTTTTTAAGTGTTTAGGAGAAATTTCAAATATTATCTTTTTATCAGAAAAATTAATTTTAGCTTCAGAAAGGATATCTTTAAAAATAACTTCTTTAATTTTTTCTGCAATTATCCTAGAATCTTTTTCATTATTGTATTCTTTTTCTAAATGAATTTCCATTGAAGGAGTTGAAGGGGTTTTCCTAGCATCAAAAATTTCAATTAGTCTAAGAAGTCCTAGTGTGACTTGCATTTCTTGAATTCCTGCAAAATGAAATACACTTAGCGCCATTTGAGTTGATGATTCTCCAAAACTTTGGGCAGTAATTATTCCTATAGCTTCACCTGGAGAGATTTTCTTGTTTAAATGTTCATTAGCAACATCAATTCCATCATCCCCATACTTAAATTGAATGATTTGTCCAGAAGCATCTCTAACTGTTTCATCATACTCAACTCTTAAATCTTGCAATGCATTTGCTAGTCTTCTATATAAATATCCTGATTTTGGAGTTCTAAGAGCTGTGTCCATTAAACCGTCTCTTCCAGTAATAGCATCGAAAAAAAATTCATAAGGATTAAGACCTTTCATATAAGAAGAATAAACAAACCCTTTAGATTTAGGTGAAAGATCTCCCTCTTTAAAAAAACTTAATGTACGATTGCTATATCCTAAATTAATTCTTTCATCCCATAATGATTTTTGACCAATAGAACAAGAAATTTGAGTTATATTAAGCATATTTCCTCCAGATCCAGAGATAATCATATTATTTACAGATTTGTCTTTTGGAAATTCTTCTTTAACGATCTTTCCAATTTTTGTACGAATTTCATTTAAGGTTTGCAAGATTTTAATCTCCCTAGATTCTTCTTTTGTTTTTCCAGGAATTACTTCAAGATAATCATTATTGTAATCACTGATTATTTTTTGAGTTTTTTCTTCTCCATCATTAATTATTTCATCTGTTTTTTTCTTAATATTATCTGGAACATTTAAGTCTTCTAAAGAAATAGTAAATCCAATTCTTGAAAGATAGTTTGTTCCTAAAGTGAATGCCTTGCCAATTATTTCCATAGTTTTTTTTCTTCCAAGTTCTTTATCAGTTTTCTTTGTAATTTTATCATTTTCAACTCCAAAAGTATACTCACCTGTTAATTCACTTCTTGAAATTTCATTGATTAGGTCTTTTTTTTCTTGAGGAATTAATTGAAGAAAAACTTCTTTTCCGTCAATAGTTTTAGTTGCAATTTTTTTTGTGACGCCTGCATTATATAATAATTGATGGGCCTCTTCCCTCATTAATTTGTCTTTTCCTAGCAAGTAATTTCCAGTAATGGCATCAGAAGTTGTTCCAATTAAATTAGTATTATTTTTTGGACTCATTAAATTATTTTCAACATTCAATAAAATTCTTGCTTCAGCTCTTGCTTCTTCTGTTTGAGGAACATGAACATTCATTTCATCACCATCAAAATCTGCATTATAAGGGAAAACAACAGCAGGGTGCATTCTAAAAGTTCTATAAGGTAAAATTTTTGCATAATGCGCCATTAAACTTCCCCTATGCAAAGAAGGATGTCTATTAAATAATGTTATATCTCCATCTCTTAAATGTCTTTCAACAAAATATCCGGGTTTAATTTCTTCAATTATTTCTTTTTTTAAATCTTTACTAATTCTTTTTCTTCTTCCATCAGGTCTAATAATGTAATTAGCACTTGGATATTTATCACTCATAATTAATTTTTTTAATGATTCTATATTAAGATTTGTAACTTCTTCGTTTACTGTAAGAACTTCTGCTATTTCCTGAGGGATTCCTACTTCATTAATTTTTAAAGATGGATCTGGAGAAATTACAGTTCTTGATGAAAAATTAACTCTTTTTCCAGCAAGATTATGTCTAATTCTTCCTTCTTTTCCTTTAATTCTTTCAGTTATTGTTTTTAGAGGCTGTCCGCTTCTATGTCTTGCAGGAGGTATTCTTGAGATTGTATTATCAAAAAAAGTTGTTACATGATATTGCAATAAATCCCATAAATCATCAATAATAACTTCAGGTGCTCCTGCATTTAAATTTTCCCAAAGTCTTTGATTTGATCTGATAATATCTCCTAGCTTATGTGTTAAATCATCCTCGCTTCTTTCTCCTGATTCTAAAGTAATACTTGGACGAACAGTTACACTAGGAACTAAGAGTAAGGTAATTACTGCCCATTCTGGTCTGAAAGTTTGTGGAGAAACCCCAATAAGTTTTATTTGTTCGTCTGTAATTCTTTCAACAATTTCCCTTATTTCTGTTGGAAAAATTCTTTTTTTGCCTAGAATAAATGTCGTAGGCTTTTCAATTTTTATTTTTTCTTGATTTGCTCCACAATGATAACATTTCTTAACATCTTTTGATTTCTTTAATCTTTGGACTGCATTTAATTTTTTAATGTCTTCTTCTTTTAATAAAATATGCCCGCATTCTTTGCAATAACTTCTTAAAAACATATAAATTGTAGGAACGTATTTAACATGAATAATTGGACGAGCTAATTCAATGCTTCCTGGATGGCCTAAACATTCTTTTAATCTTCCTCCGCAAGTTCTGCATCTTACTCCAGGATCTATTGCTCCTAAACGTAAATCCATTAATCCACCATCAACTGGATAACCATCCATGTCATAAAGTTCTGGTGTAATAATTTTTGCTGCGCTAATTT
The DNA here is from genome assembly GCA_964360755.1 of Candidatus Woesearchaeota archaeon. Taxonomy (GTDB): domain Archaea; phylum Nanobdellota; class Nanobdellia; order Pacearchaeales; family GW2011-AR1; genus JACPLR01. The sequence goes on along the minus strand of CAYHYE010000005.1, from coordinate 22,385 downwards.
TTTTAATTTCTTCAGGAGAGAGCAAGCTAAAAGTTAATGCCTTAATTTGTTTTTTTATTATTTCCATTGTTTGACATTTATTTTTTGTTTATTTTTTCTTCTGAGGGATCATAAGGGACGCTTCCCTTATGATTCATCGAATTTGTTTTTTAATTCAAATCCGGTTTTAATATGTAATCCTAATAATTCTTCAGCCAGTAATTTGAAAGCGTATGAAATTTCTACATCATCAATTTCTGTCGAGTTGCATAAAGGACAATAAGTTTTTTTTCTTATAATATTTTTAACTCCTAGGCTTCCGCATTTGGAACAAATACTTATAGTGACTTTATCAGAATCATATCTTTCTTTTAATAAGAGTGATGCACCATGAGCAACTAAAGCTTGTTGTTCCATTTCTCCTAATCTTAATGCTCCGCCACGAGCACGTCCTTCAATAGGTTGTCTTGTCAAAAGAGCAACTTTACCAGAGGCACGTGCATGCATTCTATTGCTTACCATATATTTTAATTTAAGATAATATATGTTTCCAATATAAATTTTGGTAGGCATCATTCTGCCAGTTATACCATTATACATCGTTTCTTTTCCATCATATCTAAATCCTAATTCTTCTAATTGTTTTTCTATGTCTTTAATATCAATATTGCTAAAAGAAGTTCCATTCATTATTTCACCTTTTATGCATCCAAGTTTTCCTGTTATTAACTCAAGCAAATAACCAACAGTCATTCTTGAAGGAATACTATGGGGATTAAAAATTAAATCAGGCTTGATGCCTTTAGATGTGAAGGGAATGTCATCTTCTGGAACAATTGCTCCAATAACTCCTTTTTGTCCATGAGCAGTTGAGAATTTGTCTCCAAGTTCTGGAATTCTAGGATCTCTAGTTCTTACTTGAACTATTTTATTTCCATCTTCATCCAATGTTAAAAATACAGCGTCTATAATTCCTTTTTCTTCTTGTCTCATTACAGAACTAGCTTCTTTTTTAGCTTTAATGCTAATTTCTTTTGCTTCTGAAAGAAATTTTGGAGGTGAGACTTTTCCTATCATAACTTCTCCAGAATTTAATTTTGCTTCAGGATATATTACTCCATCATCTTCTAAATATTTATACAATTCTTCTGTTCTATAACCTGCAACATCTTTTGTTGGAATTGTAATTTCATCAGATAATCCCCCAGCGTAATTTAATTCTGTAGAGCAATAGGGTCTAAAATAACTACTTCTTCCAAATCCTCTATCAACACTAGACTTATTAATTACAAGTGCATCTTCCATGTTATAACCTTCGTAAGTCATAACAGCTACAACTATATTTTGTCCTGCTGGATAGACATTTAAAGCATCATAAATAAAACTTCTAACAATCGGCTGTTGAGGATAATGTAAAATACTTACATCTGTATCAAGTCTTGCAAGAAAATTCGTAGCATATAATCCTAATCCTTGCTTTTGAGTTTTGCTTCCTCTAATTAAACGTGATGACTGGTCATGATTTCCGAAACTTACCAAGCTTGTTATAGGTCCTAAAAAAGCAATACTATCAATTTCTAAATGAGTGTGTTCATTTGTAATGTCGTTTTTATTTAAAGCAACAAGTAAATTATCTTCTTCAGAAGCATCTACGTATTCTATAACTCCCTCACTAATTAAGTCGTTCCATGACATTTCATTTTTCTTTAATCTTTCAATATGTGTTTCATTTAAAAGTGGAGCTCCATTTTCTAAAATAATTAAAGGTCTTAAAACTCTTCCTGTATCTGAAAGAATTATTATAATATTATAATTTTTTTCAAATCTTATACTAACTTCTCCAGGAATTTTTCCATGCCTCCTCGTTTCTTTAAAATTAGAAACAAATTTTTTATAATCATCAACCTCTCCAATAAAAATTCCATTCATAAATACATCATATCCTTGTGAGTCTTTTTTTAATCCAATGTTCTCAAATTCTTTTATAAGATGATCCTCTTCTGCAGAAATCCTTGTAGAGATTTTTGCCATTAATGCAAGATTTTTTCTTAATCCTATTTCTGTTCCTTCAGGAGTTTCAATAGGACAGAATCTCCCATAGTGGGTTGGATGTAAAGTTCTTGCTAAAAAATTAGTTTGTTCTCCGGCTAATGTTGAAGAAACTTTTTGAAGTTGAGAAAGTATAGCCATATAATTTGTATGATCCATATTTTGTGTAATTCCTTTCTTTTCTCCTATCCATGATCCTGTTGCAATTGCTGATTTAATTCTATGAGAAAATAATGTAGACTTTGCAATTGTTTTAATGCTAAAAAATTTTTTTCTTTTAAGTGTTTTTTGCAAAGAATATTTTATATCTCTTACTAAAATATTTAGATTAACTCTAAATAAATCTGCAAGTAAATCTCCACTTAATCTAACACGTTTATTTGAATAATGATCTTTATCAATTGCAAGACTAGGATTTTCTTTAAAAATTAAGAATTGTTTAATTAATTTACAAAGTGTAATTGCTTTATCTAATCGTTTTTCTTTTTTTAGTCCAATATGTGGAAGAAAATATGAATCAAGTCTTTGTTTTATTCTATCAAGGATTTCTTTCTTTGTTCCTTGAACAGATGTTTTTTCTGCTATTTGCATCATTGCCTCTTCATTATTTGCAATTTTTGCATATTCATATAAATTAACAATAATAGCATCATTTTCAATTCCAATGTATTTTGCAATTTCAGATTCTTTTAATAATCCAAGGGCTTTTATTAAAATTATTGCTGGTATATTTTTAAATCTTGAAAAAGAAACTTCTAAAATTCCATCGTTTGATTCGTTTATACTCATTGGAATTCTATAAGCTCCTCTAGATGAAAATAATCTTAATGATTCTTTATTTTTAATAATTTCAATGAATGGTTGATTAGCTGCTAAATCTTCTGTCATTGTCATAATTCTTTCATTACCATTAACAATGAAATAACCTCCAGGATCTTGAGTATCCATATATAATTCTTCTAATTCTTTCTTATTTTTTCCATTTAAGTTGCAAATATTACTTCTAACTAATATAGGGATTCTTCCAATTTCTACTTCTTGACTTTCAACTTGCCCATCTTGTTTAATTGTCATTTCTAAAAAGATGGGACAAGAATAAGTTAGATTTCTTAATCTAGTTTCTGCTGGTGTAACTAAACTAGTGCTTCCATCTGATTCTATAATGTTAGGATTGCCAATCTTAATTTTTCCAAGCTTAATTTCAATGTCTTCATTTTCAATATTTTCAGAAATTTCATTAACAATTTCCTGCATTCTTTTTTCAATAAAGTTATTAAATGATTTTAAGTTGCTTTCAACAAGTGAGTTTTCAGAAAGATATTTTTTTAATATTAAATGATCTTCTCCTACCAGATTAAGTTTTAGTCCATTATGCATTTTATATAACAACACGATAATAATAGAAAATATTATCATCCTCCTTTCTTTCAATTTTAATTATATCTCCAATTTGACATGCTTCAGGAAGTGCAGGATCTGTAATTTTTATTTTAGGTAGCTGAGTTTTAGAAATATTTAATTTAGCCAATAGAACTTCTTCATCTTTTTTGCTGATTTTGAAATGTTTTGGTTGAAATATGTGCATAATTACAAATAAGGCCGATTTAATTGTTATGGATAATCTTTATTGCAACTTCGCAATACTAAATATTATTAAAAAATGGTTTTTAAAACTTTCTATTTTGATAACTAATGTCTACTTGTCATTTAGTATTACTTATTAGTAATGTATTATGTTATTTTTATGGACCCAGGGGGATTTGAACCCCCGACACCTGGCTTAAAAGGCCAGTGCTCTAACCAGGCTGAGCTATGGATCCTTATAATAATCCTTAATAATTCTGTTAAGAATAAGTTATTTTTAAATTATTGCACTATTTGATTAAAATTAAATTGTAGCTTAATTACCTAATTTTAATGTCTTTATTACATACCCCTTAAATCCAATAAAACGAACTATTATTTCTAACGGACCTTGATCTTTGTAAGATTTAATACAATAATTTAAATTTCTTTTTGAATACCTTAATATGTCAAAGATTTCTTTTCTTCCATTAGGATGGTAATCAAATTGCGGATTTGTATCAACAAGATGTATAATTTTTCTTGTTTCAGGATTATAGATCGTTTCATTATAGTTAATACTTTTTATATTAGTATCATCAAAAACTTTAACACAAACAGGTTTAACTTCTTCTCTTAGTTTTTTCATGATTGAAACTAATTTTCTTTTTTTAGAAAATCATAACTTTGTGAAAATTCATATAAAACAATTTCGTTTAAAGGAATGGGTAAATATACTAATCCGTCTTCAAGTTTTTCCATTATTTTATATGGATTATATATATAAAAATATTAGGTTAGTAATTTTAATTCATATTTTTTAAGAAAAAATTTATTTAAATAAGTTATCATTTCATTCCCATTTTAAGTTACCTGCAGTTTGATATTCAGTAACTCTAGTTTCAAAAAAGTTTTTTTCTTTATTTAAATCAACACTTTGAGACATCCATGGAAATGGATTTTCCTTATTATATTGTTTAACAAGCCCAATACTTTCTAGTCTTCTATCAGCCATATATTCTACGTAATCACAAAATTGCTGAGAATTAATTCCTAATATTCCTCCAGGACAAGCATCTACTGCATAAATTTTTTCAAGCTCGACAGCTTTTTTTATTAAGTTAACTATTTCCTTTTGGAATTCAAGCGTCCAAATAGCTGGATTTTCTTTTTTAATTGTATTAATTAAATCTCTTCCGAAAGCTAAATGCAAACTTTCATCTCTCATGATAAATTCAAATTGTTCTCCTATTCCAATCATTTTATACTGTCTTTTTAGAGCTAGTATCATAGCAAATCCTGCATAAAAGAATATCCCTTCCATAATAATGTAATAACCAATTAAATCATGGACAAATTTGCGTATATTATCTATCCCATTTGTCTCAAAATTAGGATCAAAAATGCTTTTAGTTAATTCAATTACAAATTCATCTTTATCTTTTATTGATGGAATAGTTTTATACATATTATAAATTTCTTCAGGGTCTAATCCAAGGGTATCGCAGCAATAAATAAATGTATCAGTATGAATTGCTTCTTCAAATGCTTGTCTTAATAAATACTGGCGACACTCGGGATTTGTAACATGCCTATAAACAGCTAAAACAATATTATTTGCAGTAAGGGACTCTGCTGTTGAGAAAAATCCAAGATTCCATAAAATTAATTTTCTTTCAGCTTCACTAAGATTTTTAGATTTCCACTGTTCAACGTCATCTTGCATTGCTATTTCTTCAGGAGTCCAATTATTTGCAACTCCGTTTTTATAATGCTGTCTTGCCCATTGATACTTCATTGGAAGTATTTTATTTGGATCTGTTTTTGGGTTATTTATTATATTCATTTTAATTATTTATTATAGTTTTATTATTTCCATGTTTGACATTTATTTTTGATCTAAAACTTTTCCAAAAAGTTTTATTATTGCCTCCATTGGTTTTGATCTAAAACTTTTCTGAGGGATCTTAAGGGATACTTCCCTTATTGACATGCCTCACAATCTGGATCTAATAAATCACATGCCTTTTTAATTTCTATTATACTAGAATCTATTTTTTCCCCCCCATAATCTACAGAAATATTTTCTTCTACGTTTCTTTTTATACTTCCTACAAGATTTTCAGAACTTACTGTTGTTTTTTCAGCCTGGCTTGCTCCTAAAGTCCTTAAATAATATGTTGTTTTAAGTCCATATTTCCATGCACTAATATATATTTCACTTAATTTCTTTCCAGAAGCTCCTTTCATAAATATATTATAGCTTTGTGACTGATCTATCCATTTTCCCCTTATTGCAGTAAGTTTAATAGCAAATTCATGATCAATGTCAAAAGCTTCTTTATATAATTCCTTTAAATCTTCAGGAATATTTGTAATTAATGATAAATTGCCGTCATGATATTTTAACTGCTCTAACATATCTTCATTCCATAATTTTCTTTCTTTTAAGTCTTTGACAAGATATTTATTTACGATTGTAAATTCTCCGCTAATATTTGCTTTTACATAAATATTTTTGTATATGGGCTCGATACATGGGTAGCAGCTTGTAATATTTCCAATAGTTGCAGTTGGAGCTATTGCTATAATATTAGAATTCCTTATTCCATATTTCTTAACATGCTCTCTTAATGGACTCCAATTTAAATTTTCTTCTTTAGAAATATTAATCGGCATCCCTCTTTCTTCTTCTAATAATTTTAATGTATCTATAGGAAAAATGTTTCTATCCCATTTACTTCCTTTATATGTTTCATATACTCCTTTTTCTTTAGCGAGCTCAGATGAAGCAAGGATAGCATAATATGAAATAAATTCCATGGTTTTATCTGTAAATTCTACAGATGCATTGGATTCGAATGGTATTTTTAACATAAATAAAGCATCTTGCAACCCCATGATTCCTAATCCAATAGGCCTATGTCTTAAATTAGAAGTACAAGCTTCTTTTGTAGGATAGAAGCATATATCAATAACATTATCAAGCATTCTAACTCCAATTTTAACACTTTCGGCAAGTGATGCATAGTCTATTTTTCCATCTTTTATATGTCTTGCTAAATTAATACTTCCTAGATTACATACTGCTGTTTCTTCTGCACTTGTATTAAGAGTTATTTCTGTACATAGATTTGAGGAGTGGATGACACCACAATGATCTTGAGGAGAACGAATATTACAAGGATCTTTGAAAGTTATCCAAGGATGTCCTGTTTCAAATAACATGCTAAGCATTTTCTTCCACAATTTAACTGCAGGAATTGTTTTATGTTTCTTTAGTTCACCTCTTTGAGCCTTTTTTTCATAATCTAGATACTTTTTTTCAAATGCACTCCCATATAAATGATGGAGATCGGATGTTTCATCTGGAGAGAATAAAGTCCATGTCTCGTCATTTATTACTCTTTTCATAAAAAGGTCAGGAATCCAGTTGGCAGTGTTCATATCAAGGGTTCTTCTTCTTTCATCCCCAGTATTTTTTCTTAGATCAATAAAATCTTCAATATCTAAATGCCAAGTCTCAAGATAAGCACAAGTTGCTCCTCTTCTTCTTCCACTTCTATTAATTGCTACAGTAACATCATTTGCTATTTTAAGAAAAGGAATAACTCCTTGTGATTCAACTCCGCTACTCTTTATTATTGCACCAGTAGCTCTTAAATTAGTCCAATCATTTCCTAAACCTCCAGCCCATTTCGAAAGCTGTGCATTATCATTTAAACATTTAAAGATATGATTAAGGTCATCTTCTACAGTTGTTAAATAACATGAACTTAATTGAGGATATGGTGTTGCAGCATGAAATAAAGTAGGAGTAGAATTAACAAACTTCATAGTTGAAAGAACATTATAGAATTTAACAGCCATTTCATTTTTATTAGTTTCATTTAAAGCCAATCCCATAGCCACCCTCATCCAAAATAATTGTGGAAGTTCCATTCTCTTTCCATTTTTCTTTATAAAATACCTATCATATAAAGTTTCAAGACCAATATAGTCGAAATAATTATCTCTTTCAGGATTAATCTCTTTAGCTAAATATTCTAAATCAAAATCCATTATTCTTTTATCCAAAAACCGTTCTCCTGCAAGAATTTTTATGTTTTTAATAAAAGTAGATCTATACATCTCATCTATAGTTTCATTGATTAAAGATTCACCAATAGCTTCTTTGTAAATTTTTTGAAGGAAAAATCTTGCTGCAACTTTGTCATAAGCAGGATCTCTTTCAATAAATTGGATTGTTGCAAGAATAATAGCTTTATCAACTTCATCTGTTGACATGCCGTCATAAAGATTTTTTATAGATTCTCTAATTATTAAATCAGCTGAAACATCTTTTTCGTAACCATTTATACATCTTAAAACAGTTTTTTTTAATTTTTCTAGATTTAGAAGAGTTATACTACCATCTCTTTTTTTTAATATTAATTTACCAAGAAGAGTTTTTTGTATTATTTTTTCTTTTTCTTGATCTCTTAATTTTTGTCTTTCAGCTCTATAAATAATGTAGTTTTTAGCAACTTCATACAAACCATTTTTCATTAAATGTTTTTCAACTATGTCTTGAATATTTTCAACATTAGGATAAAATTCTATAAATCTTTTATCTATTTCTTCATAAATATTATTTACCAAATCAAATAATTTTTCATCGGGAATTGTTATTCCTGTAGAAGTTATGGCTTTTGATATGGCATTTTTTATTCTATCTAAATTAAATGTCACTACATTTCCATTGCGCTTTACAACCATTAATTCAACCATTATTCCTTTACTTATTTTATTATACCATTAAAGTCTTTTGGATCTTCAAAATTAAGATAGACTGATGCAAATCTTATATACGCAACCTTGTCAAGCTTTTTTAGTTTGTTCATTACAAATTCCCCTATTTTTTTAGTTGAAACTTCTTTTCTATTTTTTACTTTATCTTCAAGCTCTTTTATAATACTTTCAATTTTATTGTGACCTATGTTTCTTTTTTCACAGGCTTTCATTACTCCAAGGAAGACTTTATCTCGATTGAAAGATTCCCTTCTTCCATCCTTTTTTACAACATAAATATCTAAAGGCTCTATTTTTTCATGGGTTGTAAATCTTTTTTCACACTTAAGGCATTCCCGTCTTCTTCTTGTGCCTTCCCCCGTATCACGCTTATCAGTTACTTTTGTTTCTTTATGGCCACAAAATATACATTTCATAATATAATGAACATACAATATATTGTATGTTTATACATTTAACTCTACATCCTGTTGTATATCTCATTTATTTAAAAACAACTAATATTTAAATATTTCTGACCACTTATAAGTGAATTGTTTAAATTATATTCATTATTTTATTTTTTCTTTTTTTAATGTAATAGGCTGTCACTAGACCAGAGAATAAGACAATAAACATTATAGAAAAGACCAAAATTTGATAACTAATTGGAACTGTTCCAAGATATGCAATTATAAATGAGAAAGGAGTTATTCCAATAATTGTGGCTAAAGTAAATTTTTTAAAAGGAACTTTAGAAAATAATCCAAAAAAATAGCTAACTCCGTCTACTGGAGTTACCATCCTAAGCAATACAATTGTTAAAAAAATATTTTCTTCAGGAATTAATTTTTCCAGTTTTTGGATTTTTTTTAAATCAATTAAATTTTTTACTAAATCTATTCCATATTTTCTTGCAAGTGTAAAAGCTATCATAGCTCCAATTGTCCATCCTAAAATACTTAATAGTGCAGTAGTTCTCCATCCCCATAGATTTGATGCTACAGGAATAAATGGAATAGCACTTATAGGGGCTACAACAATAGATAATATTATAATAATTAAATAAATAATAACACCTATAAAACCGTAATTAAAATAGGAGTTTATATTATATATATTATTTTTAATAAGATAAGAAGAAAGGATGAAGAATATAATTATTAGCAAGATTCCTAAAGATGATTTTATCACTTCTTTTTTCATTTTATATTTAATTATTATTAGTTTAAAAACTTTTAAAAAGGGCAATAATATATATTGTTATGGGAAAATTACTAATTGGGCTGATTATAATCATAATAATATTAGGTGCTTTTTTCTATTTTCAAAAAACAGATTCGTCAAAAAACATCTCTGATAATCAAATAACTGAGGAAGACCAACTAGTTCAAAATATTAATCAACCTAATTCAAATATAATTGAATTTACAGATTCTGGATATTCTCCATCAACATTAACAATAAAAAAAGGCGATACAGTAACATTCATAAATAAACAAAATTCTTTAACATGGCCTGCTTCAGCAATTCACCCAACTCATACAGTTTATCCAAGATCAGATATTAAAAAATGTGGAACTTTAGAAGAATCTCAAATTTTTGATGCATGTAAAGGCCTTGAAAAAGGAGAATCTTACTCATTTACTTTTAATGAAATTGGAACATGGAACTATCATAATCATTTAAGTGCAGGGAATAAGGGAACAATAATTGTGCAGTAAAATGAATAAAATAGAAAAAGCTTCTTTGATTTTAAGAATTGCATTGGCATTTTCATTTATTTATGCAGCAATTTCATCTTTTATTTCTCCACAAAATTGGGTTGGATTTATTCCTGACTCTCTGCCAGGAAATTTCATAACTGATAATTATTATTTGATAGCTTTTTCAGTTTTTGAAATAATTTTAGGACTGTGGCTTTTATCAAATAAAAAACCATATTATGCTTCAGTTATTTCAGCCATTGTATTATTTGCAATTACGATAGTTAATCTAAGCTCAATAGACATTGTTTTTAGAGATGTTTCTTTGTTTTTAGCAGCTGTTGCTCTATCTATTTTGGCTAAAGACAAAAAATAGGGGAAAGATTTAAAAACACTAAAGAAGAAGTATTTTTAGACAGCCATAGTAATTAGGTACACCTGTTCCCATTCCGAACACAGAAGTTAAGCTGATTACGTCTGAAATTAGTCTCGAAAGAAGCGAAACTCAGATGCTGTCATTTTTTATATATTATAAATAACAATTAATATTATAAAATCTCTTTTTATTTTAAACTAATGAAAGACATACATAAACAATTAAAGAATAAATCAATATTATTATGTCCTTGGGGAGTTGATCTTAAGACTAATTATCAATGTAGAGATTGGATCCCATTATTCAAAAAACTTTTCGGAAGAGTAATTATATTTAGTCCAAGGAGTTTTTATTATAAATATGGAAAAGATATTATGAATAAATCTTTTTTGAATCTTGTAGAAAAAGAAAAACCAGATTATATCCTTTTTACATTAAGTTATGAGGAATTTGAGATAGATACTTTGCTTAAGGTTAAAGAGTTATCTCCTAAAACAAAAGTAATGAATTTATTTGGAGATGATGAATGGAGATATGATGATTGGTCTAGACATTATGCTTTATTTTTTGATTATAATTTTTCTTCAGAATACGACGTTAATGACTATTATAAAGATGGTATAACTAATGTAAGATTTTTACATGGGATAAGTGAAAATTATTTTAAACCATTAAAACTAAAGAAAAAATTTGATGTTACTTTTATAGGGGCTCCAATAGCTGATAGATACGATTACATTAAATATCTTAAAGATAATGGTATAAAATTAAATTTATTTGGAGCTGGATGGCATAAATATAAAGATTTAGAGGGAATTTATGGTGGTTTTTTGGATTCAGAAGACTTTATAAAAGTAATTAATGAATCAAAAATAAATATAAGTTTTTCAAAAGGAGCTATTCCTGGATCAAAGGGCGGGCAACTAAAAGGACGTATTTTTGAGGTTCCTTCGTGTAAATCTTTTTTATTAATAGAACATTTCCCCCAAATTATAGACTTTTTTAGAAATAAGGGAGAAACTAAGAAGATTTTATTTAAAGATAAAAAAGAACTTTTATATAAGATAAAATACTATTTAAAAAATGAAAAAGAACGTGAAAGATTAGAAAATAGCTTTTATCATTATGTTCTTAAAAATTACACATGGGAAGCCCAATTCATTGATTTTTTCTCTAAGGCATTAAATCATAAAATTAATTTTGAATCCATTGGATTAAGAGAGTTAGCAAAAAACGTGGTTGAAATTAAAACAGAAGAGATGGATAATATTGAAAAATTGAAAGAAAAATTAAAAGATGCACATTATATTAGTTTTAATAATGGTTCTACGAATTTAAAATATAAAAATCATTTCTTATTAAGTGCTTTAGAAAAATCTGGTAAGGATATTGGTTGCTGTGATTATTACGTTCATTCTAATAGCCTAGGAGACTATTTATTATTTAATACAAAAAAAGTATTACATACAGTTTCAAGAGAAGATTTCAATAAACTAATTAACATAAGTCAACTAATGGTAAAAAAAGATTTCTTTTTGAATAATATTGATAAATTTAATCAGGCTTTAGAATCTGGTTTTGATTTTGTTAACGAAAAAAATACTATTTTTGTTTCTATACCGTTGGTAAGAATCAAACATATTAATAAAATAAATTACGAGTCATTTGTAAAGGCTTTTAATATGAGATTTATAGATAAACTTTATTCTTTAATACTTCAAAAAAATATTTTTTATAGTTTTTATCCTTATAAATTAATAATTGGTTCTTTTTTAAAAGGGGAGATTTTTATATTAAAATATATTTACGAATTTGCAAAAAACAAAGAAACTTGGGACAAGCTAAAAAAATGATTTTAAGATATAAAAATTTAAATACGGGTTTTATTTCCAGGTTAAATGAATTTAGATAATATAGAAGAAACTAAGAAAGAATTAATGGATTTTGAGAATAGAATAAGTGATTTGTATAAAGAAGGAAAAATTAAAGCCCCAATACATCTTTCTAAAGGAAATGAAAAAGAAATTATTGAAATTTTTAAAAAAATAAAAAAAAATGACTGGGTTTTTGCTTCCTATAGAAATCATTATCATGCTTTATTAAAAGGCATCCAAAAAGATTGGATTGAAAAACAAATTATTGAAGGAAGAAGCATGTTTATTATGGATAAAGAGCATAAATTTTATAGTTCTTCAATTGTTCCAGGACAATTGCCCATAGCTTTAGGAGCTGCTTTGGCAATTAAAAGAAAAGGAACTAATGATCATGTATGGGCTTTTTGTGGAGATATGGCTTCTGAAACAGGAGTTTTTCATGAAGTAACAAAATATGCAGAAAATCACAATTTGCCAATAACTTTTATAATTGAAGATGATAATTTAAGTGTTTATACCCCAACAAAAGAAGTTTGGGGAATTAATGATGCTGAAAATGGAAATTTTAGTCATGCAAAATTAATTCCTTCAAATACTGATAATAAAATTATAAAATATAGTTATGAAAGGGGATGGCCCCATCATGGAATAGGGTTGTGGACTGAATTTGCAGAGGATAAATTTATAGCAGAAGGATTAAAGAATTATAAAGATGAGATTAAAAAAGCAATGGAGCTTTTAGCTCAAAATGATAAGGTTGTTTTTCTAGGACAAACAGTTTCATATAAGGGAAGTACAATTTTTGGTAGTGTAAAAGATATTCCTGAAAGTAAAAGAATTGAACTTCCAATTATGGAAGAGGTTCAAATGGGTATTTCTATAGGATTATCTTTAGAGGGATTTATTCCTGTTTCTATTTATCCAAGGATTGATTTCATGATTCTTGCTACAAATCAATTAGTGAATCATTTAGATAAAATTTATGAACTCTCTGATGGTCGGTTTAATCCAAAAGTTATTATAAGAACAATGCTGGGAAGTAAGGACCCGCTTTATCCAGGACCTCAACACTGTCAAGATCATACAGAAGCCTATAAGTTAATGTTAACTAATATAGATGTAATAAAAATAGATAGAGTTAAGGACATAGTTCTTGCTTATGAGCAAGCTTTAAAAAAAGACAAATCAAGTTTAATTGTAGAAACAGCTAGTTTAAGAGGAAAATAGTTTTAACTACAAATCTTTAAATATAACTGCTACTAATATGAATTATGGGTTATAAAATAAAAGTTGATCATAATAAGTGTATTGGCTCTGGAGTTTGTGTTTCTATTTGCCCAGATTCTTTTGAGATTAGAGATGATGGAAAAGCTCATGTTAAAAAAGAAGTATTTGATGAATTAACTTTTGAAAAAGAAGCAGAAAAAGCATGTCCTACTGAAGCAATTATAGTGGAAGAAATTTAATTATTTTTTTCTTATAATCATTTGGTTAAGAAAAATTAATATTCCAAAATTTAATATTGTTATAAATAAAAGTATCACTATAGTTCCAATATTCTTCAATGAATTTTCTTTTTTATTTTCTAATTCTATTTTTTTATTAGATAAGTTTATTAATACATTATCTTCATTTAAATCCTGATTTTTTAAATTTTCTATAATAATATCCTGTTCATTTTTCTCTCTTATTTCAGATTGTTGATTATTTTCTTGAGAATTATTTTGAATTGTATTTTGTTGATTATTTGATTGAGAATTTGTATTTTCTGTGCTATTAATTACTTTTTCTATGAATAAAGTTCTTGGTTCTGATAGTATAACTTTTCCATCTAGAGTTTTACATGAAACTTTCCATAGATATGCGTTTTCGTTAAAACTATGTGTAAATTCATTTGAGGGATTTATTAAAGTTATTTTTTCTGCTATTTGATTATTTATTATTAGTTCACAAAAGCTTACTTCATGATTTTTGGTTATATCAAATTTTATATTTAAGATTCCTTCATTTGTCCTATAAAAATTTACAGGACTTTTTAATGTGATTATAGGATCTTCATTTTCATATAATTCTAATGGGATGCATTGAGAGTTGCAATTACCGATATTTACAGGACAATAAATTCCTCTAGAGATTTCTATAACACAAATATGGCATTTTGTGTCTTCACATCTATAATCTTGCATGTTTTCATTGCATTTTGAAAATTCAATTTCTTGTCCATCTGTTAAACATAATAGAAAATTTTCCTCTGCAGATATTATGGAAATTAATAAAAAAATTACTAAAAACAATAGGATAACGAATTTTTTGTTTATTATCATTATTTTTAAGTCTTAACTTTGTTTATAAAAGATTTTATGTTACAATATATACTTTTTATAAGATATTTTGCTGATCATTGGATTTATAAACTTTAAATTGCTTTTTAAATTATGGATTTAGGTGATGGAGGTTATGTTCATAGAACCCATCCCATTTTTATTGAAAGAAAGAGATGGGATGAGGGAAATTTTTTATGGGCTTTTCTTATAGGACTTATTATCATTCTTATAGAAATTGTAAGTGTAATTTTTTTTGATTTAGATAGGGCTGGAGCCTCATTTTTAGGAGTTATTCTAATCTTATTTTATTCTATTATTTTATTTTTTCTTTTAGAACCACATATTTTGCGTGAGGTAATGCATACTCAGATAAGAACTATTGAGAAACCTGTTATTAAAGAGGTTATTAAGACAATTGAAAAACCAATTATAAGGGAGGTTTTTCGTAATTTAGAAAAACCAATTGAAAGGAAAATTTACATTCCAGTTACTTCACCAAGAAAAAAACTTGAGATTCCAAAATATGAATTTTTTGGAAGTGATGATACTAAAATATATCATCACAGATCATGCAGATTTAGAAAGCTAATAAAAAGAAAGAATCAAGAAACTAGCTATAACGAGGGATATTTCAAAAGAAGAAAATATTCTCCATGTAAGATTTGTATATTAAAAGAGAAAAAAGTTTGATTAGTTTTAATAATAATAGTAGCTTGTTATTCCATAAGAATTTGCACTTTGGCTGTTATAAGTTGTTTGTGAATATCCGTAAGATCTATAGCTATTAGAACTGTGATAATCTCCATAATATTCGATAGGATAATGCCCCCTATCATAGTAAGGATAATATCCATAACTATCGTGCGGAGGATAGTATCCATATCTTACACTTGGATTAGGCCCCCAATAAACTTGATATGTAGGATTTCCATATCCATACCTATAATATGAATATGAAGGAGAATAATGTCTGTTGTAATTATAAGAAGAATCGTAAGAATTTTCATATGTTCTTGTATAAGAATGTGAGTTTGAGCCATAGCTGTGGCTATTGCTATTATAGCTATTATAATCAGGATAATGACCTGCTAAAACACTAAAAGAGCTAAATAAAATAAATAATCCTAAGACTAAAGGAAGCACTAGTTTTTTATTCATCATTTTAATAATTATAAATAATTTAAAAAGATTGTTGTATTTAACTTATTTATATTTTTTTAGTACATATTAGTAATTATTTATTCTAATTCTTTTATTAATCTAGTTGTTATTTCTCTTAACTCTTCTTTATTAGCTGTTTTAATATTCCAAAATCATAAATTTTATTTTTTCCAATGGCATAAACTTTAAACTTCATTAAAGTTTTTGCAGGAATTATGCAGTGGGAGTTACCTAAATACTCGTTAACTGCAGAGCCTTCAACATTTGGAATAAAACTTGGTAGAATTACAACTTCTTTCCCTTTATACCTGCCTTCTAAAAAGCACTTATATTTTTCATGTTTTATTTTTTGACTATCTGTTAAAGAAATAGCTGGATGCAAATGTCCCATAATAATAAGTTTTATTTTTTTGTCAAAAATTTGCTTGAATTCTTTATCTCCATGAATAAATGCTATGTTATTTTTAATATAATAATTAACAAGTTTTTTATCTCCAATTAAATTAGTTGTTTCATGATTGCCTTTTATTATAATTATATCTTCTTTTTTGAGATATTTTTCCAAGAAATTTAATAATTCCAAAGAAAGATTTTTTTCAATTTTTTGATATGAGAAAAAGTGCTTTATATCTCCTAAAAAAATTATTTTGTTTAGTTTCTTATTATCTTTTTTTATATGATCTAAAATTATTTTTATTTCTTTCATTGTCTCTTTAAATTGGATTTTTGGAATATCATTTCCAGATTGTTTTAGTGAATACCAATATCCAAGATGCAAATCTCCAAATACTAAAATACCATCTTTTTTTATATATAGTGCCTTATCTATAAATTCATAAGTTTTGTTCATAATTTATTTAGAATAATAAAGGTTATAAACTATCTTTTTTAATATGTTATAATGGGTTTAGAAAATGCTTTAGGAGATGTTGCTGGAGATGAAATCATTTATAATGATGCTTATTATGAAATAGCTCAAACAGAAATAGATATTTTTAGGAAAAACTTGTCTAATGATGAATTAAGAGATCTAACACATAATTCATGTTATAGCAATAAAAGAATTCAAGCAGCATTGACACTTATTTATTCAGATAGTTGTAGTAATGAAGAATTAGGAGAATTTTATCATATGTCAAATTTTAAAGAAATTAGGATTGCAGCAGGTAATCAATTAGGTTATAGTAAATTGAAAATTAAAATACATGAAGGATTATGCAAGATTTCATTATGGCTTGAAAGAAAATATTATTCATTTTTAAGAATTAAATTTGATCCTCGCCAATAACTTTCATATGAAGTTTATGCATTCTTTTTAAGAATGCTTGTTTGTCTTCTACTTTTATTAAATCACTATGCCCTTGCAAAATTAAATTTAATGTGAAAGGGCTTGGAAGTGTAACATCTATAATTTTTATTTCAACAAGCTTGTTTTCTATTAAATTTAAAACTTTTTTTGTATTTTCTATGTCCATTACATCTTCTAAAACTTCTCTACGCGCTTCATTTAATATAGGGAAGTTTTTTGAAATTTTTTTTACAGCATATAATAAGAAATGGGATTTCATCTGTTGCTTTCCAACAGTTTTGCTTTGTCCTTTGTAAGTTTTTATTATCATTAATGATCTAGCTGCACAATGTCTAAAACGGCGTGCTAGTAAATCTGTTTTTTCAATAGCTTCTGTTAAAACCTCTTTAATATTTTTTGAATTTAAGAAATTGAATGCTTTTTCAATTTTCAGGCTTTCTCCAGCAAAATAAAAACCGCTGTCAGTTATTCCCATTTCAATATCTCTTCCTCCTGCTTGAGCCATTAAATATCCTAAAGCCCTTGATAAAGCATCATTAACTCTTCGTCCATACATTGAATTAACCAAAAGATAATTTTTTTCACCTTTATATCTTTCAATTGTTATTATTTTTGAGCTTGGGATTTCAGAAAATTTATATTGTTCATAAAAATAGTTATAAATTGCTTCTGAAGTATTTTTATTAACATAAAGATAATCCTGCAAAAATTCAATTATCTTTTCTTTTGTCTCTTTTTTTTCAAGTTTTTCTTTCATTAGCAAACGTAGTTTATTTATTTCATTTGCAGAATTAAAACTTAATGGAAGCTGTTCAGAAAACCATGAGGGGATTGTTGGATTTTTATGCAAAGCATTTTTAACATAAAGATTCATTCCTTTTGCATAAGCATATTCATATTTATTTCCGCCTAAAACAAATACATCGCCTCTTTTCATTCTTTCCATAAAACTCTCGTCAATAACTCCTATATGATCTCCTGCAGGAGCTAGTTTAACTTGAATATAAGACTCTTCTGGAATTGTACCTATATTTGTTAAATAAATAACTCTTGCAAGTTTGCCTTTTTTACCTATCATTTTTGTTTCAGGATCATACCATATTTTTCCATAAACACTATTTTTTTCTAAAGCATATTCTCCTGATAAATAACTGATAATATCATAAAATTCATTTTTGCTTAAATTTGAATAACAGTAGGACTTTCTTATTAAGCTAAAGAGCTCTTCAACATCCCATTGTCTGTAAATTGCCATGCCATAAACTTGCTGGGCTAAAACATCTAAGCAATTTTTTGGAATATATAACTCATTTATCTTTTTTTCAATCATTTCTTTTTGTATTATGCAGCATTCAATTAGATCATCTCTATCTGTTATTATAAAACGGCCTTTTGCAGTTTCGTGGAGTCTATGTCCTGCTCTTCCCATTCTTTGTAGTGCTCTAGCAGAGGATTTTGGTGATCCTAACATTATTACTAAATCAATATAACCTATATCAATTCCAAGCTCTAAACTTGTTGAACATACAACTACTTTCAATTCCCCGTTTCTTAAGCGCTCTTCAATTCTAAATCTTATATTTTTGCTTAAAGAGCCATGATGAGCTGCAATATTATGCTCGCCATAAATAGTAGGAAATTTGTCTTTTAAATGACTTACAACACGCTCTGTTCCTGCGCGAGTGTTTGTAAATATCAAAGTTGTTTTATGTTGATTTACTAGTTTGTCTATTAATTCATACATATTTAGAGTGATATTTTCATCTTCAATTATGTTTTTTACAGGGCTTAAAACTTCTATATCAATTTGTTTTTTAAGGGGAATGTCTGCAATTTCAACTTTCCTATATTCTTCTTCTCCAACTAAATATTTTGCAACTTCTTCTAAAGGAGATATTGTTGCACTTAAGCCAATTTTTACAGGCCAGATTCTTGAAACTTCATTAAGTCTTTCAAGAGTAATGCTTAGATATGTGCCTCGTTTATTATCCAATGCGTGAATTTCATCAACTATGCAAAATTCAATTCTTTGAAGATAATTAATAAATTTAGAGCTTGTCAGCATTATTGCAAGAGATTCAGGAGTTGTAATTAAAATATGCGGAGGGTTTTTGTACATTTTTGCTTTTTCAGCTTGAGTTGTATCTCCTGTTCTTAATCCGATACGAATTTTTTGCAACTTTACATTTTTTTTCTCTGCAATTTCATAAATTTCATTTAATGGTTCTACAAGATTTTTGTGTATGTCATTGCTTAATGCTTTAAGAGGAGAAGTATAAACACAATAAACCCTATCCTCCAACTCATTTTTTTCTGCGAGCATAACTAGATAATTTAAAATAGAAAGAAAAGCTGTAAGAGTTTTAGTTCCGCCTGTTGGAGCTGTTATAAGAATATTTTTTCTTTCCCAAATTGCAGGCACTCCATATTTTTGCGTTATTGAAAACTCTTTGAATTTTGAGAAAAACCATTCTTTTACTAAAGGATGCAAGGTTTTAACTATTTGATCATGATTTCTTTCAACTGCCTTAGATATTTGAGTCATGATATTAAAGAATTTTGATACTATTAAAACTATATTATTTCTTTTTAGGAAGTTTTAATCTTTTATCTATTTTCCTTTTTATTCCTTCAATAATTCTTTGGTGGGTTGGAGTTATAAAACCAATAACTTTATTATTAATTTTTCCTACCTTTCCCCCGCGATATTCTTCTTTTAATTTTGATTCTAATATTTCAATATATTGATCAAGCATTATAATGCCTTCATTAGTTACTTTATCTAGTTTATTTTCAAGAGACCTTACAAGAGCTTTATATTGACCTGCATCTTTTTCTCCAAATAAACATGTAAATAATTCATTTCCTGTGATGAATTCATATCCAGCTAATTTATAATAGTCATATTTTATTTCAGACGCTATTTTTCTAATTAATTTATGAACCATTTTTTCTTTAAAATTTGTTTTATTCAGTAGAAATAGAACTTTATAAAAGCTTCTTATTCAAAATTTGTTTCTTCCAATGGCATTTTGTCACATTCATCTTTATATTCGCAGAAAGAACACATCCAGTTTTTTTCTTTTTTTAATTTTGCTTCAGCAGGCGGGACTTTATTTAATTTTAGATAATGATCTAAACTTCCAAATCTTTGCATAATATCTTCAACTTTTTTTTCATTATAATTAATATTAAACCATGATGCCTGCAAGTTGTCTTTTTGGATATATAAAATTATTCCCTGGTTAATTCCAGTTGCTTCCATGTAAAGCTGCAGTTGTGAAACATGATTTTCATTTGGTTCTCTTGGGAGAAACTTGCTTGATTTGACTTCAATCAATGCTTTCTGATTATGTATTTTGGCTAAAATTATATCATCAATTCTTCCTGAAATTTTAAAATCTTTTTTATCAATTATAAAAGGAAGCTCTGTTTCAATAAGTTCTATTTCAGGGTTTTTCTCACTTTTTAATACTTCACTGATAAACTCATGAATCATGTTTCCAGCTTCAAAAATTCTTATTACATCTTTTCCGATTTCTTTTGGAATTTTGTAGGAAAACCATGTTTTTCTTAAACAGCCGCCTATTTCAGATGGGTAATATCTTCCTATGGATTTTTTCCTAGAATCCCTGGAAAAATAATTATCTATAAGTTTGTTGAAGTCTATCATATTGTCTTTTTATTTTATAGATATATAAAATTTTAGTAGTAATTATTATTTTTTTGATTATTATATATTACTTAAGAGTAGTTAATATAGAAAAGTATTTAAACACATTCTTTTGTTTATTCTATATGGGAACAATCATACCTTTTCCAGGAAAACCAGATATTAAAAAAATCACGGGCTTAGATGAAATCATGGTTTACATTCAACCAATGGTTTATTATAATAGAGCTGAGGGATATAATTCTTGTTTCACTGGCTTTGACCCACTTGAAATGTGGTTTGGAGATATTAAAAAGGGAAATGTATCTATAGGAAGAGATTCAAAAAACACAATAAGTATAGGCCGTTTAGTTAATTATCTTGTTGATAGAGATAAAACTATTTTCTCAAGAGATATAACAAAAGATGATTTAGATTCAATTGATTGCTTCCATGGAGAAATTTATTTTGATGATGATGGAAGATTAATGTATACTCATCTAGCTGAAGATCATAAAAAAACAACAAAATTAATTAATAAATGTGATTTTGGTTATAGATGCAATAAAGGAACAAGATTAAGGACATCAGGGGAAAATGTTTTAGTTTGTTCTCCTGAAGATGCAAAAGCTCCAAAATATTCAATGGCAGAACTGGAAAAAGATGGACTAGTTTATAAAGTTGAAAAATTATTCTGTCCTTCAATACATCTTGGAACTAAAGGTGAAAATGGCGACTCAAGAATAAGACTTGATTTGCAGTATAGATTGCTTAGAAGAATATAATAATTTATAAAAACTCTTCTTCTATCATTTCATGGATCATTTTTTCTTGGTTTTTTGAAATTGGGGCATCCTTCTTCTCTAAGATTTTTGCTTCGAACTTTTTAAGCTTGTCTTTTTGTTCAGGGTTAAGTTTAATTAAACGTTCTTGCTTTTCTTCTAAAAGTTTTTTAGTATTGTGGAGTTTTTGTTCTATAATTTCATTGCCTTTAAACATATGGTTTAAATCATATTCAGTGTTTTTAATTTTAGTTTGAAGCGTTGCTATCTCTTCCTCCAATTTCTCTGTTTCTGTTTTTTCATCTTCTGGTTTCATGAAAAAACAAGTTTGTAATGGTATTTATAGGTTTGGTTTTGTGAGCTTGATATGCAATATAGACTGCTTAGAAGAAGATAATTAGAGTACTTCATGAGAACAGAAAATGGTTAAAAAATGAACTTCTAAATTTTTTGAGAAGCAAGAAATATTTTTAAATCATTTATTATAATAATATTTTTAAACTCTATTTGTAATCTGGTTTAATGTTATCAAAAAGAAAATCCTTATCTAGGGAAAGAAAAGATCTATCAAGAAGCCTTGGAGGCTCTCTTGTCCAACATTATCCTATAGTAGCTAGCGGAGGCATAGCTGGTTATTATTTATCTAAATACATTGATAAAAATACGAAAGAGGTTAGTATAAATTATTATAAAGGAGAATTTAGAAAAGGGGAGAATCCAAGACAAATTCCTGAAAGAGTAAAAATATCTGGTGTCGAGTATAAGGTACTTTTTAGAGAAGTTATAAAACCAGAATATATTTTTAAATATCTAATTTTTTAACAAAATTTAAATATAACT
>CAYHYE010000004.1:0-27880 GCA_964360755.1 Candidatus Woesearchaeota archaeon | reverse complement strand
CTTTAAGGTCTTTTTTCCTTATTATAATTCCCTTATTTTTAATAGCATCTTTTATTGAAACTCTTTTGATTTTTGTTTTTAAATAATGGATTTATCCTTTCAAATCACTAATTCCCAGCATTAAGAATAGTAATCCTAGAAAAAATAAGAACCATGCTAAGCCGCCTTTAAATACTACCCAAGCAGCTGATTTAAAATCCCAGAATGCTCCAAACCATTGCTCAGAATACCAACCAACTAAAAATGTTCCTAATATAAGGATCAATCCAACTAAAATTTCAGCCCATTTATTCATTAATTTTATGCGTATTATGTATTTAAAAAGATAATTGTTATGCAATTTATATATTATTTTAGTTTTAATTTGATTAGTTCAATAAAATTTGAAGTCTTAAAATTATTTATAAAGGTGTTTTTTGTAGAATAATTATGGAAAAATCAAATTTATTTACAATAAGATTTTTAATTGTAATTGTTCTTTTAGCTACAAGCCTTTTATTCATAATAGAAAGAAACATTGGAAATAAATCTGACTTAAAAACATTTGATTCTTACAAAGAGCTCAAGACTTTTGTTAATAGTACAAGAGCTTATTCTAATTATTATGGTTTTGAAAGAGCTATTACTAGTGATGTTACAGCTGCTGATTCTGGATTAAAATCTGCAGAGTCAGGAGCAAGTTATTCAACAACTAATATCCAAGTAGAAGGAGTTGATGAGCCAGATATTGTAAAAACAGATGGAAAGTATATTTATACTATTTCAGAAAATAAAGTATTTATTATTGAAGCTTATCCTGCTGAAAATATGAAAGAAGTTTCAAAGATAGAATTTAATGAAAGTATTGGTGTAAGAAACATTTTTATTAATGATGATAAACTAATTGTCTTTTCACAAGAGTATAATTATTATCCTAGCTATTATAAAGAAGGAGAATTAAAAATAGCTTCTTCAATGATTGTAAGACCTTCAGAAGCCAAGACAATTGTAAATGTTTATGATATATCTAATAGAGCAAATCCAAAATTAGAAAATACTTTTAGTGCAAAAGGAGATTTTGTAGATGCAAGAATGATAGCTAATAAAATTTATGTTATTTCATCAGAGTATATTTATCAGAATAATATAATTCTACCTGCTTTTGAGAAAAACGAAGTTCAGAAAATAGTTAATGCAGAAAGTATCTATTACCCAGGTTATATTGATTCTAATTATGTATTTACTTCAATTATGGAAATAAATATTGACAATGGTGATTTTGACAGTCAGGTTTATTTAACAGGAGCTACTCAAACAATTTATGTTTCAGAAAAAAATATTTATCTTAGCGGTGTAAAATATCTTCCTTATGAAGATTATTTCAGAATAATAACTGAAGAAGTTTATCTAGAAATTCTTCCTAATTTAGAAGCAGATAAAGTTAAAGAAATGTTGTCTAGTGATGAAGAAACTTATCTTAAAAATGATAAAATTCAAAAAATAGTTTATGATTATTCAAATTCTTTAAATGGAGAGGAAAAATCTCAATTTGATGAAAAGTTATCTAATAAAATGCAAGAATTTGAATTAAAAATTGCAAAAGAAAATGAGAAAACAGTTATTAGTAAAATAAATATCGAAGATAGAATTGAATATTTTGGAAATGGTGAAGTTCCAGGACATATTTTAAATCAGTTTTCTATGGACGAGTATAAAGGAGATTTTAGAATTACCACAACTACTGGAAATTGGGGAGAAAATACTCTAAATCATTTGTATATTTTAAATGAAGATTTGGAAATAACTGGAAAAGTTGAAGATTTAGCTAAAGGCGAGAGGATTTATTCAACTAGATTTATTGAAGATAGAGCATATATAGTTACGTTTAAACAAATTGATCCGCTTTTTGTTATTGATGTTTCTGATTCTGAAAATCCAGAAGTATTAGGATATTTGAAAGTAACTGGATTTTCAAATTATTTACATCCTTACGATGAAAATACTATAATAGGTATTGGCAGAGAAGCTTCTGAAGAAGGAAGAGCTGAAGGAATTAAAATAGCTTTATTTGATGTTTCAGATGTTCAAAATCCTAGAGAGCTGGCAAAATATGAAATTGAAAATAAATGGTCTTATTCAAATGCTTTAGATGATCACAAAGCATTTTTATTTGATAAAGCTAAAAATCTTTTAGTTATTCCAATTTCATATCAAGAATTATCTAATGAAAATGAATATAAGTCTTGGAATGGAGCTTATGTTTTTAATATAGACAAAGAAAGTATTGAATTAAAGGGAAAAATTTCACATAATAATGGAGATTATAATTCTGATGTTCAAAGATCTTTATATATTGACAATGTTTTATATACTATATCTTATTATTTCGTAAAAGCTAGTGATCTTGATAGTTTAAATGAAATCAATAGTTTCAAACTTCCTATTGAAGAACAGGTTGCTTATTATGTAGATTCTGAAGAGGTAAATATTGTAGAATGAGTAGAAAATACCTAATGTTTGATTTAGATGATCCTAAAATTTCTAACTTAGCTGATGTTATAACTAACAAAACTTCTAAAAAGATTTTGGATTTTTTGTCTGAAAATGAAGCTAGTGAATCTGAAATTGCGAATAAGTTAAGCCTTCCTGCAAATACAGTTAATTATAACATTAAAAAACTGCTAGAAGCTGGTCTAGTTGAAAAAACTAGAGATTTTCTCTGGAGTGTTAAAGGAAAGAAAATTTATAAATATAAGTTAGCAAATAAAAAAATAATAATTTCTCCGAAATTTAGTAGGGTATTTGCAAATACTAAACAAATTCTTGCAACTTTAGGCATAAGTGCTATTGCAACTTATGCTTTAAGAGCTTATTATGATAATAATTTAATTGAAACTTCTAAAAGATTAACTCAAGAATACAGTCTTGCAGATGCTGGAAGCGCTTTAGAAGTTTCAAGTGTAGCAGCTTCGCAAGTTTCCCATATTCCAGAAATCTGGCCATGGTTTTTAGCAGGAGCTGTTTTTGCTTTGGTTATTTATTTCTTAATTGGAAAGGTTCTTAGAAAATGAACATAAAAAATCTTTTAAATCTTAAAACTCTTATTTTATTTATATTTATTTTTGTATTATTTTTAATTTTTTATCTACCAGTATTTTGGAAAGTTGAATGTATTAAAGCTCCTTGTAATTATCTTAAAGAATTTATAACAATTTTTTCTATTGTTAATTCAAGAGTGGAAGCAATAAATTATTATTATTTAGTTATTGAAGCTTTAATCTCTTTAATCTTGGCAATGATTATTGTTTATTTATATAATTATTTTAAGAATGAGGTAATTTAAATCCTAAAAAATCTACTATTGTTACGATTTTTATTTCATAGTCGCTTTTTTAGCATGTTTACCTGAAGCTAACTTAACAGCTTAGCTTAAAAATAGTTATTTTTTAGTTAATTGCACTTTATTTTTCTTTAGGACAAAGTATATTATAATTATTGCTGCGACAATTAATACTAGAATTAATATTAAAATACTTATTATTGCTATTAGTGGCACAAGTTCTTTTTTTTCAACTTCAATTACACTAACTTGCTCTCCAGGTTTTGGTTCTACAGGAATTTCTGACTCATCTTTTATTAAAACAGGAATATTTATATTATATTGAGTTCCGAGCTGTACATTGCCTCCGCTGTCTGTAGGAACGGGGGTTAGAGAGAGTTTTATATTATAAGCAGTCCCTAAAGGAATTGTTTCAGGAATTGATACTTTTAAAATCATATAAGTATTTGAGCTTCCATATGGCAGGATATAACTTGTTCCACTAGTTATTTCAGCTATTTCACTTCCTTCTTTTAAGACCACTGCAACAGTTTCATCTTTTACCTCACAATCTTCTTCTGAGAGTGATGGACAGTTTTGCAAATTAAATGATACTTCTTTTATTTGTCCTGGATATAATAATAGTGGATTAGTTGAGCTGTATGGCTGAGAACTGACTCCAAATGCAACTACACTTCCTAAACTAATTAAGAAAAATACTAAAATAATAAAGGTCTTTGTTTTTATAATCATATTCCTACCCTCCATATATTTGCGTTTGCTACATTTGCAACATAATTTTGATCACTTATTCCTGTAGGAACTAGTGTTAGACAATATTTAATTGTTCCTCCACCAGAAGCTCCTTTAGTTAAACCAGCTCCTGCTATATTTGTTGCAACTCCATCACTAAGTATGGTTCCACCTCCAGCCACAGTACATACATTTGTTGCACTTGTATCTCCAGCATTAAAATTAGCTGCTGGAATTATTTGAGCAGGAGTTACTGCACCTTTAAGATTAAAAGCAGTTACTTGAACACTTCCATCTGTAGGAGTGTTAAAATTTCCTTTATTTGTAATTGATGTTTGTGTAGTTGATAGAAGGTTAGTTGATCCTTGTATTGTTGTTGGAAAACTAATTAGTGTAGGAGTCATAATTATATCTCTTAAAAGATTATAAGTGAATGAAGTAGATGAATCTGTTCCTGTTGCAGCTGCTGCATCTTGGATGCTTACAGTTTTTGTCCAAACTCCATTATCGTCATAATACTGCATTGTAACTGTGCAGCTATAAGTTTTTTGATTTCCTGTTGTAGAAACAAAAGAGCAAGTTCCAGTTCTAGTTGGCTCTCCTGATTTAGCAAAGCTTGTAGAAGCAGATGCATCATTTAAATCACTAGCACCATTAGAGTCTTGAGCTGTAAATTGAAATGTAATACTTTTAGTTGTTCCTGATAAAGGATCTGTGGCAGGAATAGCACCAACAGAAACAATTGTTGGAGCAGCATTTCCAACACTTATTGCAACTTCTGTATCTTGTGAAGGAGCTAATCTTACATCTTTTTTAAATCCATCAAAAAATCCTGCTGATATTGCTGGTATTAGTATGAAAAGCATTATTACAAACAATGTTAAACCTGCTTTTTTTACACTCTTTTTTATTTTATTCATTTTACACTCTTTTATTTTACTTGTTTTATGCTATGATTACAACCGGGAATTCAATGATATATTCAACTCCAATATTTATACTTCCTCCGGCTTCTTCATATGAAGCTACACTAAATCTTACATTATAAATATCTCCAACTTTTGCATTACTGGGAATTTTTACTTTCATTATTATGAATTGATCAGCTGTTCCAAAAGGTATTGTATAGAATTTTCCGCTTGTTATTCTTGCTATTTTTTTGCCTTCTTGCAAAGACACCACAACATTTTCATCTTTTACTACACAATCTGCTGAGAGTGCAGGGCAATTTTGCAAATTAAATGATATGTCTTTAGATTCTCCTACTCGCATTTCTAGCGGATTAGTATTCCAATAAGGAGAGCTTATACCAAATGCACTTACATAGCTAATGAGTGATATAAAGAATACAAATATAAAGATTAAACACAAATAAAGTTTATATTTTCTGATCATTTTTATATTATATTTTTGTTAAAATAAATTAGGGATCATTGTTTTTAAATATTTGTTTTATTGCTTTTTAGCTTTTTTATAGCTCTTGAATAAAAAATCCAGATATTTCTTTGATCTTTTTTTAATAAAGTAGCAATCTCTGAATTTTTAAATCCTTTTTCTTTTAAGTATTTAACAACTGATTCTAATATACTTAGATTTCTATTTGATAAAATTTCAATAGGAATGTAAATTTTTGTTTTTTGATCTTTTAACTTTTCTTTCTTTTTTCTAACAGCATTTTTATAATTTAGTGCAATTGTTCTTTGATCTCTGTTCAGCAATTTTGAAATCTCACTGAATTTTAATCCTTTATTTTCTTTAAGATATTTGCATAATGATTCTGCAGCTCCTATTTTTTCTCTGAAAATTTCTACTGGAATATTTATATTTTTTATTTTCTTTTTTTCTGGTGATTCTTTTTCTTTGGCAATTATTAGCAGTTTCTCAAGTTTTTTATCTAAAGTTCTTATTTTTTTGTCTAGTACTTCAGTTAATATTTCTTTTAAGTAATTTTTTTCAATATCTCTTTTTTTTCTTTTTCTTTTAATTATAATTGAAGCTGCTAAAAGACCTATTGTCCATGTGTTTCCTTTTAAGAATGTTGCTGTATAGTCTTGTGAACTTATTGCACTAGGGACAAGAGTAATGCAATATCTCATTGTTTCAGTATTTGAAGTGTAAAGAGGATTTCCATCAGTTGGATTGCCTCTTGGAAGATTAGCGCTTAAAATATTCACAGCAACTGCATTGCTAAGTGTAGTTCCAGTTGTGCATACTGTTCCTGCTTGAGATGAACCTACAGACTTAAAATTAGTTGCTGGAATTATTTCTGCTGGAGTTGTTACACCTGTAAGATCTTTTGCAGTTAGTTGGATATTTCCATTTGTAGAATCAAAATTTCCTTTGTTTGTTATAGTTGTATCACTAGTTGATATAATATTTGCTGCTCCTTGTGAAGTGCTTGGAAAGCTGATACTTGCAGGACTTATTGTTATATCTTTTAATAAATTTACAACAAAAGTATTTGATGAATCTGTTGCTGTTGCAGCTGCTGCATCTTGGATAGTTACACTAATTGTCCAAGTTCCATCATTGTCATAATACTGCATTGTAACTGTGCAGCTGTATGTTTTTTGATTTCCTGCTGTAGAAACAAAAGAGCAACTGCCAACTCTGGTATTTTCTCCTGTTTTTATAAAACTTGCAGAAGCAGATGCATCATTTAAATCACTAGCACCATTAGTGTCTTGAGCTGTAAATTGAAATGTAATACTTTTAGTTGTTCCTGCTAATAAATCAACATTAGGTATAGGTGTTACAGAAACAATTGTTGGAGCTGCATTGCCTACTAGCTGAACATAATCTACATTAAGAAAAGCATAATCTAAATTTATGTTCTGTGGACTTCCAGCATCGTTGTTATTAATTTGCAACCATAATCCATTTTGCAATTGAGTTGGTGTTATAGCATTGCAGTTTATTGAATTTCTTGTTTCTACTGCATTCTCTGGAGCAGTAGTTATTTGGCATATTATACTGCCATCTCTCACATTTTTAACATAAATTGCCCAGGTTCCACTTAAACTTCCCCATGAATCATAGAATAAACTAGCAGAGGTTACACTTTGCACTGAGGTTAATACTTGGAACTGTGCATCTATATGCTGTCCTTTAGCTAGTGCAAAATTAGTTCCTCCATCTCCAGATAGCGCATTAAAGCAATTAGTGTTAGGAATATCATTAACATCGCAGGAAGTTATTATGAGATTAGTTATTGGGTCAATAATGTGATCAAATTCAATGCTTCCACCAGAAATTTTTAGATCAAATACCTCTTGACTTCCTTGTAGGTTTGTTAATAAAACTTTGTTATATTGGTTATTTTTTATATTAGTGAACTCTGCTATTAATTCAGTTTTGTTAAATTCATAAACTTCGATTTTTGGCGTTCCTGAAATAATACGGGGATAAATTGTAATATCGTTCTCATTAGTTAGATTTTTTTCAAACATTGCTCTTACATAATTTCCATCAGGAATAGTTTCACTCCAAATCCCATCTAATTCTTTGACTTCTTCGTAGATATTGCTTATGAAATTTTTATTTTGATCAAGATGCTCAACTTTTGTGATAACTATAATAATAAATGTCTGGCTTCCAGAAACTGGAGAGGTCCAGTCAATTGCATCAATATTTTTATCATTATCTAAGTCTTTTGCATTGAAACTAATATCTTTATTTCCTTCTTCCCAATGAACTCTTATATTAGAGGGATTTTTAATTTTCCAGGATGATGGGATGTTTGTTGAAATAATTGTATTTTCTAAGCTTTGAGGAATTAAGGTTGTAATTTTTTTTCCTTCTTTAACTTTTTCTTCTTGTTTAATTATTTCAATTTTCTTTGGAATTTCAGATATTTTATATGATATTTTATCAATATACAATCTTGCATTTAATATTTCTATTTTTAATTTATATGATTGGTTATTTAATTGAAAATTATTTAAGTCACATGTTTCCAAGCAGAAGTTATCAAATATTTTTACAACTGTTTCAGTTTGAATAGTTTGAATAATTTGAGTAGTTTCATTTATACTGGCATCTGGTTGAATTATAGTTTCATTAGTTGTTTGATTTGATAATGTTTCATTAGCTATTGATTCTATTACTTGTTCTGTAATTATTTGCCCTGTAATGCTTGTTTTTTTTACAGAGCTATTAATTTCATTAGTATCTAAAATTAACAGATCATTTAAGAATACTTTTGCAGTTCCAATCCCTTCTAATCTACCAGAGATTGTAACATACTCTAATTTGCCTGGATTAGTTGGAATCCATTCATATTCTGCCAAATCTATAAATTCTATATTAAGAGTTTCTGAGAATTCTAAGCTAAGAGGTGCAAGTAAAACATCTTTCTGGGTTGTAATAAATATTGCAATTCCTAGAGAAAGCACTATTAAAAGAATAAAAGAGATAGTTAATAAGACTTTGTTTTTTCTTGTTGATCTTTCATGTTTTTTTATTTCATTATTGCAATATAAAATATATCTGTCATAATAATTAATCCATTGGCTTATTGTTTTATTGTTATACTTGCTATCAAATATTTCATAAAATCTTTCATGTGTTATTTCTCCTTTAATTAAGCTGTCTTTTAACTTTTGAAGATAATTTGTAAGTTCTCTTTTATAACTTTCACATATCTCAACTTTTCTTTTTAGCTCCTCTATCTTTTTATAATTAAGAGTATTCATACTTACTATGTATTAAAAAAAGCTTATAAATATTACTATTTTAAGTATAAAATATACTTATTTTATATGATTAATACTTAATATATATGATTAATCCTAAAAAATCTACTATTTTTAGATAGTAGTTGATTCTAGTTAGATTTTTTGGGAATCTCAAAACCTATCAGGGTTTTGTGATAATGCAAATAAGTGTAAAGCCTTGTAAAGAGATATAAAAGATAATTTTATTAACCTTACTTTTGTAAAAATTTAATGTTATCCCAGATTCAATTGCAGGAAATAAGAGAACATTTAGAAAAAGCGCAAAATCCTGTGTTCTTTTTTGACAATGACGTTGATGGCTTAATGAGCTTTATATTGCTTAGAAGATTTATTAACAGGGGAAAAGGAGTAGCTATTAAATCTTTTCCAGAACTTGATGAAACTTATTTGAAAAAAATTGAGGAATTTAATTCTGATTATGTTTTTATTTTGGACAAGCCAAGTGTTTCAAATTCTTTTTTAAATGAGGTGGAAAGAAAAAATATTCCAGTTATTTGGATAGACCATCATGATGTAGAGATTAATTTAAATCATAGAAATGTTTTTTACTATAATCCAATTTTAAGCAAGAAAAAATCAAGTGAACCAACGAGCTATATTGCTTATAAAGTTGTAAATAACAGAAAAGACATGTGGATTGCAGTTGCTGGCTGTATAAGCGATAATTACATACCGGAATTTTATAATGATTTTCTAAAAGAATGCCCTGAACTATTGAAAAGAAATGTAGAATCTGCTTTTGAAATTTTATATGAGAGCGAATTTGGCAAGCTTATAACAATTTTAGATTTTTCTCTTAAAGACACAACAACCAATGTTGTTTCAATGATTACTTTTTTGTTTGATGCTTCTTCACCTAGTGATATTTTAATTGAGAGTGAAAAAAATTTGAAAATTTTAAAAAGATATAATCAAATAGAGAAAATCTATAGTAACCTTATTGAAAAAGCTAAAAGAATAGCTAGATCTTCAAGAAAAGTCATATTTTTTCATTATGGTGGGGAACTAAGTATAAGTGCAGATATTGCCAATGAATTATCTTACAGGTTTCCCGGTAAGATTATAATTGTTGCTCATAAAAAAGGTAATGTTGCTAATTTATCAATTAGGGGAAAAATTGATGTTAGAAAAATAACTTTAGAAGCCGTTAAAAGAATTCCAGGATCAACAGGTGGCGGGCATAAAAATGCTACAGGTGCGAAAGTTTCTATTGATAAACTTAATGAATTTAGAGATTTTTTTGAGGAAGAAGTCAGTAGAAGACTTAGATAAGCTAATAATTCTTTGCGAAGTAAACTTCACAATTAGCCTCTTTTTTGCAATAAATACATTTCTCGTTTCTGCTTGTTTTTGAATTAAATGGAATACACCTAGTTGTAACTCCTTGGGTTTTTTCTTTTATTTCATTCTCACAGGATTCTCTTCCACAAAATTTTACTAAAGCTATTTTTTTATTTTTTACAGTTTTTTTTAAATCTTCAAAATTTTTTACTTTAACAATGCTTTTTTCTAAGAAATTTTTTGCTTTTTTTAATAAATTATCTTGCATATCATCTAGTTCTTTTTCAATTTCTTTTTCTAAATTTGTTATTTTAACGTTTTTCTTTTTCATACTGTCTCTTCTAACTAAAACAATTTGATTTTTTGCAATGTCTTTAGGACCTATTTCAATTCTTATAGGAACTCCTTTCAACTCCCATTCATTATATTTCCATCCAGGAGAATAATCTCTTCTATTATCTAATATTGGATTAAATCTTTTTAATTTTAATTTTAATTCTTGTGCTTTTTTTTCAACTTTTACTTCTTTAGATTTTATTATGGGAATAATTACTATTTTATTTTCTACAATTTTTGGCGGTAAAACCAAACCTTTATTATCACTATGAGTCATTACTACAGCTCCTATTAATCTAGTTGAAATTCCCCACGAATTTTGGAAAATATAATGCTTTTTTTCGTCCTTACCAAGAAAGGTTATATCAAATGATTTTGCAAATCCTTGGGTTAATTCATGTGATGTGCCGCATTGCAATGCTTTTCCATCAGGCATAAATGCTTCTATAGTATAAGTTATATCAGCTCCTGCAAACTTCTCTTTTTCAGTTTTTTTACCCTTAAGCACAGGTAGTGCTAATAAATTTAAACAAAGTTTTTCATAATCATTAATTATAGTTATTGCATCCTTTTTACATTCTTCCTTTGTTTCATAAGCGCAATGACCCTCCTGCCATAAAAATTCTCTAGACCTTAAAAATAATTTTGTAGCTTCTGTCTCCCAACGGACAATATTACACCATTGATTTATTTTCATTGGAAGATCTTTATAAGAGCGTATCCATTTTGAAAATGAGTCGTATATAATAGTTTCAGATGTAGGCCTTATAGCTAATCTTTCTCCATCTCCTGTTATCTTTGGATCAATCCATGCAACTTCTGCTTTAAATCCTTCAGCATGCTGGGCTTCTTTTTT
The DNA here is from genome assembly GCA_964360755.1 of Candidatus Woesearchaeota archaeon. Taxonomy (GTDB): domain Archaea; phylum Nanobdellota; class Nanobdellia; order Pacearchaeales; family GW2011-AR1; genus JACPLR01. Next base: position 16,620 of record CAYHYE010000004.1, on the reverse strand, counting down.
AAAGAAGGATTCTGGAATAAATAAAGGAAAGTAGGCATTATGAACATTATTCTTTTTTATTATATTTTCATTGAAATAATCCTGTATTTTCTGCCATATTGAATATCCAAGAGGCCTTATAACCATTGTTCCTTTAACACTCCCATAATCTGCCAGCTCTGATTTTAAACAAACTTGAGAATACCATTCTGATACATCGTTTTCTTTCTTTACAGTTATTCCCATATCTGATTTTATTACCATTATTTTTTTAAGCTAAAAGCATTTATTAAACTTTGTTTTTAAAATTCTTTTATTTAAGTTTTCTATACTTAACCATCACTTACTGGTCTAATAAAAGCTATTATGCTAATATCGCGAATAAAGGAATCTTTTTAAAGTTAGTATCCTTAATTAAAAATGATGAAAAAAAATACCATATATTTAACTTTATTATTCGCAATTTTTTCAATTCCCTTAATTTCAGCTCAATTTCTTGGAAATATTGATCTTGGAGAAGGAATGAGGGAAATTATTTATCAAATAACAGAATTTTTACGTCCAGTGCTTGAAATAATAATAGGAGATTATTCAGGAAGCGAGTTTTTCTTTGCAAAGGTAATGGTACTTTTATTAATGCTTGTTATAATTTATTGGATATTGAATAAAATTCCTTTATTTGAGGGGTATAGAAATATTACTATTATTATTTCTTTAATTGTGTCAATACTCTCTGTAAGATTTATGTCAGAAAATGAACTTATAGCTGGAATTTTATTGCCATATGGAACACTAGGAGTTGCTATAACCACAATTCTGCCATTTTTTATTTTTGCATATGGAATCCATGCAACAGGAATGCCTGGATTAGGAAGGAAAATTGGTTGGGTATTTTTTGGAGTTGTTTTCATTGTTTTATGGATAACAAAATATGATCAATTAAATAAAATTTCAAATTATATTTACATAGGAACCATAGCAACAGTTGCAATTATGTTGGCATTTGACAAATCAATCCATGCTTATTTTAGGGGGCAAGATATTAGGCAATTTGAAAGAGTTGCTATAGAAAGCCAAATTGCAAACTTGCAAGCAGATTTAAACAGACTTTTAAGAGAATCTGGGCCAGCTCCCTCACCAGAACAAAGAAGAACAATAGAAAGAATTAGAAGAAGATTAAGGAATTTAGGCGCTAAATATGAAATATGAATAATCTATCTCTTACCCATTCTTCTAAATCCAACAATATTCTTTCCATGGTAAATCGGCACTTCAGCTACCTGTCTACTAGTGCCTTGTCTAGCTATAATTAATCCAAGAACAAGAAGTACAACTCCTGCAATTAACAAATATAATGCAGGAACTTGTTCTAAAAATGGTACTTTAGGAGAAACAGCTTCATTTACAGGCTTAATTCCTAAAGCTAATATAACAATTCCAATCAAGATAAAAACATAAGCTATCACCTTATTCATATATTTAATAAAATAATAGGTATTATAAATCTTATTATTTAACCAATTTAAAGTCATTAATAAAGCTTAAAAACGTCCTATTTCTAAATAAAATATGTTATCACATGAACAACTAGAGTCAATAAAAAAACAGTTATTAAGACAAACTGAGAACAACCTGCCAGATGAGCAAAAAGAACAATTAGAACAACAGTTAAATGAAATGAATGATGAGCAACTTGAAGCTTTTCTTATAAAAAACAAACTTGTAAGTCTTAATCAGGACAAAAATGAAAATCAAAATCCATTAAGATTAATAGCAGAAGGAAAAATTCCAAGCTATAAAATTGCAGAAAATGATTATGCTATTGCAGTTCTTGAAATTAATCCATTATCAAAAGGTCATACAATTATAATCTTAAAAAATTCTAAAGATGACTTAAAACATACTAAAAAACTCTCTGATGAAGTTTCTGAAAAGCTAAAATTAAAATTAAAATGTAAAATAGAAATAAATGAAACAGAAATTTTAGGAGAGAAAATATTTAACATAATTCCAATTTATGATAATTCTAAACTAGAAAGAAAAAAAGCTTCTGAAGAAGAGCTTAAAGAATTACAAGAATTAATTTTAAAAAAAGATGGTAAAGAAGAAAAAGAGAGAAAAACCATAAAAAAAGTTAAAAAAATATCCATTTCAAAGCTTCCAAAAGCTCCAAGAAGAATTCCTTAGTTTAATCTTTTAAGTAACTAATCATTAACATTATCATCAGTTAAAGCCAAAGTATTTCAAACAAATTAAACAATTTAAAATCTCCGTTAAAAAAATATTTTATTAATATTATTACTAAAAAAGCTATTAAAAAAGCTGGTGTAAAAGGAATGCCTTGTTTTATTAAAACTTTTTTTCTATAATTTTCTTTAATAAATTTTATTTCTTCTTCTGAAAGACCTTCCCAATTTGGCATTATAGTCCTATTTTTAATTTTAATTTCTTTTTCAAGCCAGTCTCCAGGTCTTAAATTAATAGCTTTTACATATATTAACATACAACTTTGTTCTACTGATTTTGTATAAACATACAACAAAAATATTATTATAAAAAAAGCCGGGATTATTAGATAAATAAAATCTTTAGAAATTAAGCTAAAAATAACAAAAGCTAAAGAAAAAGCAAATATAAAATAAAGATTAGTTAACTTTTTATTAAAAATTTCTTTAAAAGATTTATTAAATTTTTCCTTATTATTATAAGTCAAAATAAGACTATATATTAAACTATATAAAACTCCTCCAAGCAAAAATGAAATTAAGAAAACCAAAAAGATAAGGTTATTCTCATAAAAACTATCTTCAAAAGGAATAATAGCCCCTAAAGCAATAAACAGTTTTGCATCTCCACCTGCAAATAATCTAGAATAATAAAATAAATTAGCTAAAATAAAAGTAATTAACAATCCAACTAAACCAAAAATAAAAACCATATAATTATTAAAAAAAACACTGTAAAAGGCCCTAAAAGCCAAGGCAAATATTATTAAAGAAAAATTCAGCCAATTTGCAACCTCTCTTTGCTTAAAATCTTGAATAATTGCTGCAACTATCCAAATCACCCCTAAAACCAGTAAAAATTCTATCATAAAATAAGCAATTTTTCTATATATAAAAACCTTTATTAAGTATTGTTAATATATTTAATAGTGAATGAGGAAAAAAGAATAAGGTATTTTTTTTGGGGAATTATAGCCATAATTGTTATTCTTTCATATTTTATACTTAAGGAATTCTTAATTGCATTAGCTTCTGCATTTATTTTAGCTTATCTTTTAAAACCAATAAATGACAGGCTTGTAAAAAAAATGCCAATACAATTGGCTGCTTTTTTAACAATTTTAATTGTACTAATAATAATATTAGTAATTTTCTTTTTAATTATAAACTCCCTAATAAATCAGTTATCAGAAATTTCAGGTCAAAAAATTATTGAAGGAATTAAAGACAATTTAAATAAACTGCCTTATGATGAATTTGTAACAAAGAATCTTTCAGAAATAATTTCAAAACTTGGAGAAGTTTTTTTAAAGTTAGTATCTGAAATTATAACTGAAACCCCAAAGAAAATTCTTACTTTATTTGTAACACTTTTTACAACATACTATTTATTAATTGATTGGGACAAGCTAAAAAAAGAACTCTCTGAAATTTTGCCATTTAAAAACAAGCATTTTGTAATGGAAAGGGTTGAAACAGTTATTTACGATATCTTAGTTGGAACATTTATTCTTGCAGTTATAGAAACAATAATTGCAATAGTTGGTTTCTGGCTACTAGGAATAAAATTAGCAGTTCTTCTAGGATTTGCAATAGGTGTCTTGGCATTTATTCCTGCCCTTGGTCCTGCGCTTGTATGGGTTCCATTAGCAATAGTAGAATTTTCATTTGGTAATTATACTGCAGCTATTGGAGTAATAGTAATAGGAATTATTTTAAGTAGTTTAATAGATGGATTTTTAAGAATAAGACTAATGAAAGGAAAAGCTAATATTCATCCAGTAATAATGCTTGTAGGAATTTTAGGAGGAGTACACTTCTTTGGGTTAATTGGATTTATTTTAGGGCCTTTAGTGCTAAGCATTTTAATGACGATTGTAGATAATATACCAAAAATAAAATAAGCAAAGTTTAATCAGATAGTTCTATTTCTTCCGCCTTTGCGATAAATGCCTTTTCTTCGCTTAGCGCGTTTATCATTTTTGTTTTTTCTTCGTTCAGGATAACCGTATTCTGACATTTTTATGAAACAAGAAAACTATTCTAAATATTTATTATCACTATCCACAGCTTCATCAATCACACATTCACCTGTATTAATTACAGAATCCTTAGTTAAACCATCACAAAAAGCCTGTTCTGTACCTGCTGCACATTCGTATTTATTAACAGAATCTTCCAAACTAGCTACGAAATTGGGATCACTATACTTGCAATTTATATAAAAATTATCTCCGGCCTTTATAAATCTGCAAAACTCATTTTGATTGAGGGTTAATTTACACGCTTCTGCCCTAGCACTAATTTTATCTACAGAAACAACTTCAACAAGACCAAATAATTTAGCAAAAAAATCCAAATTAAACCATATTACAATAGCGGCAATAATTAAAAGTACAATAATAGATATTATTATAGTATACTCCACCCCTTTTTTATTCTTTATCATTATTAACTAAGTCTTGGATGATTTATAAATATTTCTAAGCTATACATCGCTAGTGAAATCCTTTGTATATTTATATTCAACTGAAAAAGCCTCTTTTCCCTCAGATTTAAAACTGTCTTCTATAACAATATCAAAATTAATCTTAATTTTATCAGGCTTTTCTTTAGAATCGTAAACAATTTCAACTTTGTCAAGTTGGTTTTCTAATTGCAAAAATTCTGGAACAAAATAAACTCCTTCATTAGTTTTATAAAAACTTAACCCTCTTTTAGCTTCTAAAATAAAGTCTGTTTTATCTTCAACTCCTTTAGAAAACCTATCAAGCCAATCTTGTATATAAAAATTAATAAATCTCTCTCTTTCATACACCCTATTAATTTCAGTTGAAGGCACTAAATCCTTAGATACATTAACAGACTTGGTAAAAAAGTAAAATAAAGTTGATGAAATAAGCAAAACTACAAGAAATACTAAAATTACTATTGACATCACAGAGGCTTTTTTATATTTCATTTTCAACATAAGCAACGTATACAATTTTTTTATTTTCTGATAAAAATCCAGTAAAAACTTTAAGCCTTGAAGCTTGACCATAATCAACAATAACTGCATTTTGAGGTTTAGTTCTGCATATAATTTCCTTACCATTATTTTCTAAGATAATGGTCTCTTCAATTTCATCAACTTTATTAAATAAATAAATACGATAATTTCTTGAAATTAATTTACTGTTTACTTCTTTAATTTTTGTACATAAAGTCTCCATTTTTTGATCTCTCTCGCCAAAAACCCATTTATTATGTTCTAAAACAAAATCATCATCGGCCCAATCAGAAACAATTTTATTGTTTTCTTTTAAAAATTTCAATAAAGTTAAAGACAAATCATGATCTATATAACTTTTTTCAACATCTCCTATTGAAATTTCTGGTTTAGGTTTTAATGGATTAAAAGTTTTAATTGAAACAACAGCTCCAAAAAATAAAAGTATAACAAAAAAAATTATTGTGAATGCAACAATCCATGTAAATGTTTCTCCTATTTCTGCTCTTTTAACATTATAAAATTTCATACTTTTCCTCCTTGATTATTTGAACTAACAATTATTCCAATTTTATGACTACTATTTTTTTCATCAAAAATAAAAAACTCAGTTTCAAAACATTCAGGATAATATTTAGTTTTAATAGCTTTTTTTATTGGACAATCAGCTTCAAAACTTGATTTGCCATATGAATATAATTTTTCCCCATTACCATAAATTCCAATAAAAAATCTAGGATTTTGTATAAAAAATTTTTCATTAAGATTGCAATTTTTTAAAACATCAAAATTTTTGTTGAAAAAATCATTATTTTCTTGCTCATCCAAATTTTGTAGGCAATATTTAAGATTATTTGACATAATTTCAGCTTCAAAATACCTTACATCAACATAAGATGAATAAAATAAGGTTGTTCCAAATACAATTCCACCTGCAACTATGGCTATAACTCCAAACCACCATATAGACAATACACTTGCTTTTCTGTTATTTATTTTCATTTTTTTAAAAATATTATTTTATATTTAAATTCAATATGACTTTATCATCCTTCAACTCATAAACATACTCAACTTTAATATTATTAAAAAATGCATAGCTATATGGATTGGAACTAGTTATTTGTAATATAACAAATCCTTCATTTATTGATAAAATTTGGGCTTGGGGAATATTATTATCTCGAGCAAAATTATAAGGTTCTGTAAAATCTAATTTTATACTAGTTCCTGGTTTTGAATTATCTAAAATTAAAGCAATTTGTTTTGCATAATACTGTTCAACTACAAAAGCTCCAGAACTTTGATCAACAACAAAAAAGAAAAATATTCCAAAAAATATAAGATTAAGGATAATAAAAATTACTTCTTCTAATATAGTATGATCTTTTTCCATTTTAATTAAGGAATACTCTCAATTATAGAACAATATTGAGAAATATCACTAATATCATAATTCATTGTCCTTACAACAGAACATCCGCTTCTTGCATCACTTCCAATAGAAATATCATCACAATTAGTAGCTGTAAAAGCTCTATTATAAGCAACATTTATTTGTTGTGCACCAATTCCTGCAACAACTGCAACTGATGCAATTATAGGAGCAGATTTAACTCCCTGTACAATTAATTTCCCAGCATAACCCCTAGTTGCAAATGAAGTGCCAATACCTAAACCAAATGCGGATATTAATGAATTTTTCAAAGAACTTCCATGCCCTGGAGCAGTTATTTGCATAAAAACAATAGCTGTTTCAGAAGGATTATTTTCAATTAAAAAATCTTTAAACTCTCCATTTGCAGTTATTACTTCACCAACTTCTTTCTCTTCATCTCCCTCTCCCTCATGATATTTAACTTCATTTAATTTTTCAACATCTAAATCATTAATTGTAAATCCTGTCTTTATATCAGAAGAAATTAATTCAAGATAAGTTTTATCTGTTTCAAGAGCCTTATGAATTAACATATATTCATAAATATCCATCTCATTAAAACTAATTTTATCTAAACTTCCTTCATCAACTGCAATTCTTGAGCAAACAACACAACTAGGATATACACTTTTAATTCCAAATGTATCAGCAAGATTACCACCAAATAAACTAACTTTTCCCTCACCCATTGCCCTCCAACAGCTTAAAATCTCTCTAGCATAAATCCTCTCGATTTTTTCCAAACTTTCAGGATTATTAGAAACACGCATAGTTAAATAAGATTTTTCATTTTCAAATTCATTACAATCTCCTTTACCAATGACTTTCCCAGAAATACAGATTTTTTCAGTTGCACATTTTAAAGGAAGATAATTTGAACCTAAAGGCAAAGTTGCTCTAAAAATAACAGAATTATGACAAACTTGACGATCAATCACTCCACTATAAGAAAGCTGATAATATGAAAATAAAATAATGCTAAATCCAACAACAGAAATAATCAATCCAATTAAAAAATTAAAATACATAGCCCCAAAATTATTTTTTTTCTTCATTTAACCTCCCGCAAATCTTTTATATAAAAAATAAACTCCTGTTAAAAGTAAAATAAATATTATTATCCATTTTAAAATATTTAGCAAAGTATCTGGTATCTCTGTATCAGCCTTTTTTTCTGTTAGTTTAACTATTTTCATTTTACTTTTTATCAATATATATCATATTATTTTTTAGTCCTATTTTAATTTCAATTCCAGAACCAATATTAAAATAGCCGTCAAATTGTTTTTCACCATTTGCATCTGGCTTAACAATTATATCATCAGCTTTAATCTCCTTGCAAATACTATTTTCCTGACACCAGTTCAAAAAATTAGAAATTTTTTTAGATTCACATAAGCAAATGCATTTTTCCCATCCATATTTTAAGCATTCATTAGGAATTTCTCCAACATATTCAGTATGTCTATATATTGCTCCAGCAGTATTAATATATCCTTTTGAAGGCCAGCCAGTTAAAACCCAATTATTAGGAGAAAGCAAAACATAAGGCTTCACATCACCTTCTTTTAATCCATTAATAGTTTTCTCAAGAATATCCATCTGCTCTTTTGCTTGTTCAATCTCAGTTTTTGCACTAAACAATCCAAAAAGTTTAGCAGCAAAAGTAATTAACAACACTATTGCCAATACTCCAATTATAATTTTAAGAGTTTCCCCAATTAAAATTCCTTTTTTAGATTTTTTAAATTTCATTTGCATATTAAATTATTATATTTAATCTCTGCATTATTTAATTTAGCTAATTGATTCATTTCATTAGCTTCTAAAGGTATTAAAACAACTTTTATTTTATTGTTCTTTATATTAGCAGCAATAATATTTCTAGAAAATCCAGGTTTACACAATTTTATTTGTCCTTGTCCATTAGCATAGTTAGAAATAAAAAAACTACTTCTAGTTTCATCAAAATAAATATATTGTTCCTTAAATAAACAATCCCTTTTCTCTTCTTCACCAAACCTTGCAAAACAATCAATCTCAGCTTCGCCAATTACATCTCTTGTCTGGTTATCAACATCAATAATTTCATCAGTCTCAGGAATTTCATATCCTGGCAGAACCCTTATATAGCTTAAAATTTTGTCATTAAAAATAAAAAACGCAATAATGCCAACAATAATCAAAACAAGAATTAAATAAATAATTTGTTCCATGGTAAAATCAGCCATTTTTTCCATTTTAATTAATATTAAGCCCTGAAAGTATATCTTGTATATAGGATATTATTGTTCCCAATTTTCCTGATAAAATAAAATATCCGAGCAAAACAACAATAAGTAATAAAATATCAATTATAATCCCTCCCCAATTATCCTGCCAAAATCCCCCTCTCTTACCTTTTATCACCATAAATTTATAAACAAAAATAGAATTAATAAACTCTTCTAATTATCAGCTTATTCCTTGTAAAGCAAAAGCTGCTAAAATAGAAAGTATAATAACTGAAAAAATTGTAATAATAAAATAAATACCCATACCCTTAGTCAAATTATTGCCAGTATCATAAGTTCTTTTCAACTTATCTTCTCCATAATTTATTGTGGTTAAAACATTAGTCAAAATAAAAATTACTTGAATAATATAAATCCCAATAGCTACCTGTAAATAATATGGAGAAACCATATCATAAATCTTAAATATATCAATTAATGTTCCAAGATTACCTATACCAATTTCTGTAGATCCGCCTGTAATTATATTATTTTCGAAAATACTTGTTAATTTATTTACTATAGAAGTTATCATAGCGCTAAGCCCAACCACAATTCCTGATAACAATGGAGCTAAAAAAACCATATTGCTCTTCATGTCACTAATAACCTCTGCCAATAAATCTTTTAACCTTTGTTCAACTCGAGAAATATTTCTTAAATATTCTGAAATGCTCATTAAACTTTGAGAAGCAATCTTAAGCCCTTTTTTGCTAGACTCAAGAAGAATTGTCATACTTGTAGCAATTAACTGGCTAGGATAATAAATAATAGCCCCTATCCTTTGATGGAATATTGCACTTTCTAAAGACATTCCAGCCTGGTGCAAATTTAAATTAACCCTTCTAAAAAAATTCTCTGTTTTTTGGCCCCTTGTCGACTCAGCCACTTTAGCAAATGCAATTTCTGCAGGAAGTCCATCTCCTAATCTATTGCCTAATTGAAATAATGAATTAGTAAATTCTCTTTCAAGTTGTTTAGTGTCTTCTCTTGATTTAATTAATTCTTTAGATTTATAAGAATAAGCAATTGAAAAAAATAAGGCTATTGATAAAGGAATAAATAAGCTAAGCAATAAAGCCCCTAACCCAAATGGTCCAACAGTAAAGTCACTTCCAGGATATATTTTAAAATCAAAAGCCATAATACCTTTTAAAATTTCGATTTTAAAAAAACCAAATAAATCAAAATCAACAAACCTATTTTCATCTAAAGATAAATTAAAGTTATCTTGTACAAAGGAAATTTGCAAAATGAATGGTAACATACCAAGGATCAATAAAGGAAAAGTTATTAAAAATGCTAAAAAGTAAGGCATCTTACTTTTATACTTAGGATAATCAGGATTTAACTCTAAAATTTCGCTCTCTCCATAACCGCCAGGGCGATTTAACATAATATTAGTGCTAAGATAAAAAACAAAAAAAGGTATTATTAAATTAAATAAAATGAAAACATGATAAAACTTAATATTTCCTCCTAAAAGTGTTGATGCTAAAGGAAGCAATGCTAATCCTAAAGTAGGAAGAACAATTCCAAGCATATATAAATTAGTCAATGGACTTCTAACCTCTCTAGAAAAAGTAAGCATTTTATCATAAACTCCATCTAAAATAACCTGCAATGCTTTTTCTAAAGTTGCAATTCTTCTAGAATCTGAAGGGTCGTATAAACTGCTTTCAATTAAATGAAATGACTCAACAAATTCTAAAGCATCTTTCTCCCAAAAATGAAGATAGTTATCTAAACTTTCTTTTATGGTTGAAAATTTTCCTGTTTCTACATCCCAAAAAATTTTTTTAAGATCTAGAGATAAAGGTGGTTTAAGATGTTTTGAAGCAAATTCTATAGCTCTTTCTAAATTAGAAGTATGCTTCATATAAACAACAATATAAAGAATACATGGCACCATCTGTGAACTAGCTTTTAACCTCCAAATATTAGCAAGTCTTGATGGAGAAGAATAAATATAATAAAAAACAAAAATAGAAGTGAAAAATACTAAAACAATAAAAATTATATTTGGATTAGTAAATCCCTTTTGAAAAAAATATAATAATGCTGAAAAAATTATACCTATTAAAAATACCAAAAAAGCCCCTACAAAAGAAGAAGAAGCAACCTCTCCAGGATTAATATCTAAATGTGCAACATCTAGGTAATTTTGCATTTTGTCTTTATCTTTCTTATTTAAAGATAATTGAAAAAATGAAAAAAATTTGACAAAATTTTCATATCTAGAAAGCCTTGGAACAGTTTCATTTTTGAAAGTAATATATTCCCTACTAACATCTTCAACTTTTTCATGATAAGAAATTTTACTAGAAATTCTTCCAGAATACTCTTTCAAAATATCATCAACCCTTTTTTTAATCATATATCTCTTCAGCCACTTCCTAAATAAAAATAGAATCTTAGGTTAATAAAATTAACTTAAAAATCCTTTATTTCTTTAAGAATTCTCTTCTTCCACTCTGGAAAAACCTTGCTACTTAATGGTATCCCTATTTCAATATTTACTTGATCAGAAACCTCATAAAATATAGTATTTGCTAAAACATTAAATTTAGCCTCTAATAATTCTGGTTTATTTAATTTTTTTGACATATCAACTATCTCCTGCTTTATCATCCCCCTAAGTAGAATATTATCATAAACAGCATCCCAATTCCCAGCCCATCCTTTAACACCAGAAGCAATATCTTTAATAACCTCAGAGTTTCCATTAATCAATTCATCACTAGGCTCTAAAGAATCTTTTTCAACATTATAGCTTAACAAATCAACAAATCCCTTTTCATCTAATGGATCTTTAGTCCAATTTTTCCTTACTTCAGATAATTGCACAACTCTTCTTTTAGAATGTAACCCATCAGGAGTTTTAACAGGATTAGCAACTAAAATTAAATCAGTTGCTTTAAAACTTGTTATAGGAACTTGCAAATCATTTACAATTCTGTCAAAAACACTATAAGGCGAATTTCCATGAACAGTTCCTGCAACTACATTTGCTAAAGCTCCAACCCTCATTGCTTCATATAAAGCCTTAGCTTCATTACTTCTAACCTCGCCAATAATTAAAGAACTATCTCCTAAACGCAAACTTGTTCTAATCCCATCCTCTGCAGAGAGTTCATTGCTACTTTCCTGCAAAGAACTTCTAACTTTCATAGAAAGAATATTGTAATTTAACTTTCTAAAATATTTTGATGGTAACTCTAATGTATCTTCAATAATAATGATTCTATGTTTAGGCTTTATTTCTAATATTAAACTCCCTAATAAAGAAGTTTTTCCACTTGACCTAGTTCCTGCAACTAAAATAGTCCTAGCTCCATCTATCATAAAACTTAATAAACCTGCTGAAAAAGAATTCATCATTTTATTGTCAATAAATAAAGGAAAGGTCCAAGGATAATCTCTGTGTCTTCTTACAGCATATGCTAATCCATTTGGAGATAAAGGTCTTTGAACTATTGAAATTCTTGCCCTCATATTTTCTAATGAAAGATCTGTATCTAAAATAGGATTTGCTTCATCTAATGGTCTGCCAGAAATCATTCTAAATTTTGCAGCCCAAGAATCAGCATCATCTTGGCTTAATAAAATATTAGTAAAACATTCGTCAAATTCATTATGTCTTACAAAAATAGGATTTAAGCTTACTGGGGCATTTAAAACAACATCCTGAAGATTTTTGTCTTGTAGTAATATTTCCATTAATCCAAAACCAATTGTATGCCTAACAAGAATTTTAGCAAGCATATCCAAATCTTTATAAGAAAGACTAATGCCTTTATTCCCAGACAACTCTCTAATTAAATCTCTAGCAACATTAAAAAAAACTTGTCTAGTCCTTTCTGGATCTGTAAATTCTTCTGCCTTTGGTTGATGTTCAATAAGAACATTCCTAGCTAAATTTAAAAGCATCTGGTAATCTTCATTTAAAAAATATTCTGGTGGCATTAAATGATAGAAATATTTTAATTCCCTAGGCTGTTTTAAGATAGTAACAATGCTTTTATCTGAATCATTACCAACTTCATATTGGGAAACAATTTTAGACTTATCAGGAAGTTGGGAAACTAATCTGGCATAGGTATAATTTGGAATTACATCTGCAACAAAAATTTTATCATAAATAGACCTATCACCAAAAACATAAGAATCAAAATAGTCTTTAGCCAACTTAATTAAAGAAGTATCCTCTAACAAAGTCAAAATTTTATTTAATAAATAATTATAAGAATCTTTGCCAACAGTCTCCTCAAATAAGGAATTTTTAATTTTAAAATAAGCTGCTATTGGATCGCTTCTAAGAAGATTCATAAAAAAACTCATAAAGCCATGTCTTTTTGATACATCTCCACCTAAACGTTCTGGCGATAAAACTTTTTCCTGCTTTAAAAGGAAATTATATAAATTAGCAATTTCTGAAAGTTTTGCAACATCTTCATTATCATAATTATAATTTCTTTGTTGAACTAAAACAAGCCTGGAAATATTTGGAGACTCTATCAAAATATCAATAATTCTAGAAAAAATCTCTGGAAATTTTGAAATAGATGGTAAATATGGTGCTCCTAAATAATTAACATATGCAACATCTTCACCAGCTTCTCTACGAACTTCATAAGAATATAATTTAGCTTCTTTATTAAATAACATAAATAAAAAGAGCAAAATTTAGTTAAATAGTTTTCTATCCAAGCAAAGAATTTTAAACCCAAGATATTTATTATAATTATAAAAAGATGGTTGAACAAACCCCAGATATTTCATATGAATTTGCATTGAAATTAAGAGATTTGGAAGAATCTCAGAAATTGTCTAAAGAAAGATTATTGCTTATAGGACAAAATCTAATAGAAGCTCAAGAAAAAAATGTTGATGAAATAATTAATTTAAAAAAAGAAATCCAAGTTTTTAAAGATGAGTTAAAAAGGGTCAAAAGCTTATTAGGATCAATGGCTGAAGAAGTATCAAAATCAGCTAGAAAAGAAGAGGTTGCAATATTAGAAAGGCAATGGAAAATGTTTGAACCATTGGAATTTGTAAGAATGGAAGATTTAGAAAAGGCTATAGAAGAAAAATTACACCATCATAAAATTGAAGAAACAAAAGAAAATAAACATTCATTTTGGTCGGGAAAATTATAAAATGGCAACTATTGATCAAATTAGAGCGTTAAGAATGCAAGGAGTTAACGATTCTCAAATAGTTAATGAGTTGCAACAGCAAGGAATCTCTCCAAGAGAAATAAATGAAGCAATGTCACAAGCAAATATTAAAGATGCAATTTCAAATCCAATTAATGAACCTTATGAAAATTATGGAGAAGGTTTTGAGAATGTAGAAGGTATGGAACCTTCAATGTTAAGCCAGCAAATACCACAAACACAAGAAGGCTTTGAACCAATGCCACAACAAGGTCCACATGCTAGAGAAATTGGAGAACAAGTTCCAACGCCAGGCTCTAATTTCCAGCCAGATTATGAAGGAGGATATGGAGAAAGTTATCAGCAATATGCAAGAAATGATTATGATCAATCTCACCAAGATTATGCTTCTCAAGATATAATGACAGAAATAGCTAGCCAGATGATAACAGAAAAAACAAAACCAATGGCAAAAAAAATATCTGAGTTAGGAGAAATTGGAATACTATTAACATCCAAAGTTGAAAAAATGGACCAAAGACTTTCAAGAGTAGAAAGTATAATAGACCAGTTACAAACATCTCTTCTAAGAAAAGCAAATGATCAAGAGCAGAATATATATGACATAAAAAATGAAATGGGATCAATGCAGGAATCTTTCAGCAAAATTATTAATCCTTTAGTTGATGCAACAAGAAAGTCTCCATTAAAAAGAAAAAAAACCTTCTCTAAAAAAACTAAGAAAAAATAAATCCTAATTATATCATATTTTTATATTATCGTAAAGTTTAAATAAAACCTCTAATCAAAATTTATATGTCATTTAAAGAATTTTTGAAAGAGCTTAATGGCAACAGAGTTGAAGGCGAGTTAGTAAAAACTATCTTTTATTCTTTAATAACTTCCTTTTTATTTTTAGGAATTTTATATTATTTTAAATTCAAATATATAGAAAATTTCATCCCTAAATACGGAATTTATTTATTCTTTTCAGCGTTAAGTTATGCTTTAATTATTCCTACAATAAGACAGGTTAGGGCTTATAAGGAAATGGCTTGCATGTCTGGAATGATGGTTGGCATGACTAGTGGAATGGTCGCAGGATTTCTTCCTGGATTTTATATTGCTTCAACAAATGGAATGTTTATAGGCGGATTTTTTGGAGCATTTGTTGGTATAATTCTTGGAATTTATAATGGTAAATGCTGTGGTATAATGGGCGTTATGGAAGGGATAGTAGCAGGATTTATGGGAGGATTAATGGGAGCAATGACTGCTTTCATGATGTTAAATGATAATTTAAAAATTGCTACAATTCTTGTTTTTTTAATTTCAGCAATAATTTTAATATCTTTAAATTATATGATTTATAATGAAATGAAAGAAAATAAACGTCAATTAAATGAAGATCATTTTTTTACAATGGTTATAACTTTAATATTAACTGCTTTAACAACTTATATCATTGTTTTTGGTCCTAGAAGCGCTTTATTTCAGTAATTAACTGAATTAACTAGCTTCATGGAAAGATTTATAATATTAAATTATACTTTTATATTATGGAAGAAAATATAACTATAAAGAAAAATGATATGTGGAAATATTTATTTTTGACAGTCATAATAGTAGCTATAGTAGGATTATTTATATTTGTAAATGCTGGTGAAGGGATAAATAATCCTATAACAGGAGAAGTTGTAAACACTGGCGATATTGAAGCTCAAAAAATAACCCTTGGAATGAAAAATTATAATTATTATCCTAATACAATAACTGTAAAGTCTGGACAGCCTGTTGAATTAACTTTAGACGAAAGTGTTAGAGGATGTTTAAGAGGATTCACAATAAAAGATTTAGGAGTTTCAAAATATTCAAAAACTCCAGAAGATAGCATTGATTTTACTCCAACAGAAAAAGGAACTTTTGCATTTAGTTGTTCTATGGGAATGGGTTATGGAACCATAATAGTTGAATAAAAAAATCAATTTTAATATGAAACTTGCATTTAAAAAACCATATATTTATTTTATAGTTTTGATATTTTTAATCTATATCGGATTAAATGCTTTATTAGCTGATTCTTTTATTAAAAGTGTTCTAATATATTATAAAACAGTAAATTGGACTAAACTTGGAATCTCGCTTGCTTTAACTATTGCAATAGGAATTCTAGTTGCAATTAATTCTGTTTACTTTTATATAAGATATAAAGAAAAAACTAATTTGAAAAAATGCAAAAATGCCGGGGTTGTTGGAGGAATTGGAACAATTGGAGGATTAGCTGCAGGAATATGCCCTTTATGTGTTACAGGACTTCTGCCTTTAATTCTTAGTGTTTTAGGAATAAGCTTCTCATTTGCAAGTCTGCCTTTTGAAGGTATTGAAATACAATTTGCTGTTTTATTTTTATTAATTGTTAGCTTGTATATGTTGGAGAAGAAATAATATTTCTTCATTTGATAAGTTATATCACCAAAACCTTTAAATATGTTATATGTGTTAGATATTCATATGATAAATAAAGCCATATTACAAAAGCAATTAGACAAACACA
>CAYHYE010000003.1:31868-35693 GCA_964360755.1 Candidatus Woesearchaeota archaeon | reverse complement strand
ACTTAAAAAACTACGCCAACCTTTTGTTATTTTACCTTCACTTCTTATTTCAACTACTTCATCACTATCCTCTTCTCTTATAAGGTCACTAATACTTCCGTATGTTTTTACATCAGGCTTAACATAAGGTCTTAAAGTACTTTCAGGTTTTTCATTAGGTCTTTTAATTTCATATTCTTCCATGAGTTTCTATAATTCCTGACTTTTTAAAGATTGTTACATTCATCTTAATTTAGTTATTTTTAAGCTTTTCTAAAGACTCTTTCATATCATTTTCTCTATGTTCTATATGATAATCTAAAGACTCTTGGCTTTCAATGGGGTATTTAACAATTAAGGGTGAAATACCAAGAGGACTATTCCAGCCGACCGTATATGGAGTTGAACCATCTCCTTTTTCATAAATAAATGTTAATGGACGTGCCTCCTTCCCTCCAGGAAATTTATATATCTTAGAGTTTACGCGTATGGCATATCTATAATCTTTAATGTTTTCATCATTACTTCTATCCTCTACAAAAACTGGATTATATACTTTCAATCCATTTGAAAAGACATAGGCAGGTTTAGATATATTCTTAACTTGTAAAGTCTGACTCTGCTCTCCTAAATCTTGTGTCTGCTCTTGTAAAGTCTGATTCGGCTCAACTTTATTATCCTGACACCCAACTAGCAAAGATACAACCCCAATAGTCATCAATTTTCTTAAATTTCTCATTTAATTATCCATTTTTTTGAGTTTATAAATTTTATTATAATCGTGGCTTTGTACGGAAATAAAAGATGAGAGAAAATTCTATATTCATCTTAATTTTTTAAACAGCCTTCACAATAGCACTCGCATCTATTTCGTATTTTTTTAAAAGTTGTTCTGTTGTGCCAGAATGCGGGATTTTTTTAACAAATAAATGTGATATTTTTATATTTGTATTTTCTAGACATTCAGCAAGCATTTCTCCTATCCCTCCTGCTTGATAATGATCCTCGCTTATAATAATTTTATTTCCATGTTTTTTAACAAAATTTACAAATTTTTTTGAATTAAAAGGATTTATACAATAAATATCAATAACAGCTGTACTTTTTCCTTTTTTTTGCAAAGTTTCTTGAGCTTTAAGGCATTCATGTAATGTAATTCCTGCTCCAACTAAAACAGCTTTATCTTTATTTGATTGTTTTAAAATTTTAAAATCGCCTAAAAAAAATTGTTCGTTATTATTGTAAATTACCTGTGTTTTTGGACGGGTTGTTCTTATATAATTTATCCCTTTAATTTTTGAAGCTAAATAAACAAGTTTTTCTGTTGAGACAGCATCACTTGGATAAAAAATATTTGAATTTGGTAAAACTCTAAAAATTGATATATCTTCTAATCCCATTTGTGATGCTCCATCTTTGCCTATTGAAACACCTGCATGACTTCCGCAAATTGTAAAATTCGCATTCGATAATGCAGCCATTCTTATCTGATCATGGGCTCTTGACAAAAAAGCTGCAAAAGTCGATGCAAATGGCTTAAATCCCTTAACACTTAGTCCTAATGCCATTGCAATTAAATTCTGCTCTGCAATAAATGCTTCTATAAATTGATTAGGAGTTTTTTCCTTAGCTAATCCAGTTTTTGTAGAATCAGAGACTTCTGCGTCAACTACAAGAATATTTTTATTTGCCAAAGCAAGATTTGCAAGTGCTTTTCCATAAGCCTCACGAGTTGCAATTTCATCTTCAATAGAATATTTGTTTAATTTAATTAATTTTTGTTTTTTTTCTTTTATTTTTATAGTTTTAGGCTTTTTTATTTTTATATTAGGCATATGACTGTGGGGAATTTCATCTAGAGCTTGATGCAAATGCCTGTAGTCCATTGCTTTTCCATGCCAATTTTCTTTGTTTTCTAAAAAAGATACTCCCTTACCCTTGAAAGTTTTTGCAATTATTGCCAAAGGTTTATTTGTTTTTTTTATTTTAGCAAGAGCTTTCTGTATTTGATTTATATTATGTCCGTCAATTATTATTGTATTCCAGCCAAATGAGGATATTCTTTTTTTGTAAGTTTTTACATCATGGCCAAGCATTGTTTCTCCTCTTTGACCTAGTCTGTTTGCATCAATTATAGCGCATAAATTATCTAATTTATAATATGAAGCAAGCTGAAAAGCTTCCCATACATTTCCCTCAGAAACTTCTGAATCTCCAATTAAAACATATGTTTTGTATTTTCTTTTATTTAATTTTGCAGCCATTGCCATTCCAATTCCTATACTTAACCCTTGTCCTAAAGAGCCTGTTGCAACTTTTATTTGATGCAAGGTTTTTGGCATAGGATGCCCTTCTAAAGGAGAATTAATATCTCTTAATTTAGATAAATCATGTTTTATTGCTTTAGCTCTATACAAAGCAGAATAAAGAATAGGTGCTGCATGACCTTTGCTTAAAATAAACTCATCATTATCAGGATTTTTTGGATTATGAATATCCCAACTCATAACATCAAAAAAAAGTGTAGAGATTATTTCTGCACAAGAAAAACATGAAGTTAAATGCCCGCTTCCTGCATGAGTTGTCATTATTGCAACATCTCTTCTTAAAACATTTGCAATATCAGAAAGTTGTTTTTCAGTCACCATCTTCCCAAACTAAGACAAGTTAAGTATAAAAATTTGTTGATTTCACAAATTCTTCAATAACTTTTTTATTTCTTACCTCTGGATGAAATAAAACTCCATAAATTTCTTTATTTTTGTGTTTAACTGCTTGAGGAATATTGTTTAAATTAAAAACCTCAAAGTCTCTTAATTTAGAAAAATCAATATAATAATTATGTAAATGATAAACTTCTATTTCTTCTTTAATACCTAAAAATTCTTTTTTAAAATGTTCGCTAAACAATCCTATTTCATTTTTTTGCTTTAATTTTCCCCCAAAAATTTTTCCTAAAACATGCATTCCACCACAAATACCTAAGATTGGTTTATTGCAATTTTTAATCCATTCAAATTTTTTAACATTCTTTTCTTCTATAAATTCGTTATCTGCTAAACTTGTGCCGCAGATTATTATTTTTTCAGCATTTGTAATTTCTCCTAATTTTAATTTTTTATAATGTCTTGTAAAAAAATTTATTTTATTTTTCTTCAAAATATCTTCAATTGGCTTTACAAACTCGTAATAATGTAGTTTTTCCTTGCAAATGTTTATTATTAAAATCATTTTAACTCCAGTCTTTTTTTAAACATTGGACAGTTTAGCACTAAAGTCTCAAATTCTCCGCCTTCGCCAGCAGGATTTATTTTATACTTTTCATTTAATTCTTTTAATTCATCAATTGTTTTTTTATCAATCTTCATCCCTATCCATCTTTCATCTAAACCATCTGCAGCAACTTTAGTTATTATAACATCAAATTTATTTTTTACTAAATCATTTAAATGTTCAATTTGATCTTTCTGCCATAATGGATTAAAGCATTCTATTTTTAATTCATTGCATATTTTTTGAATTCTTGAAGATTGATAAACTGACTCAATTGCTCCTGTTATAACTCCTTTAATTTTATATTTTTTAATAGCTTCTTTAATTGCTGATGTTAAGTCTTTTAATTCCAATTCTTTATCACCTTTTGTTGTTTTTTGAATTATTGGAATTCCCATAATTTTTGCTTGTTCATTTGTAAGCCTTATTTTTTCAGTGTGAAACATGTAACTATCTTGACTTTCGCTTATTATTGTTATTAAACAAGAAATTTCATAACCCAGTTTTTTGGCTAAATACCCTGCATAAGTCGAGTCTTTTCCACCTGAAAATAAAAGTGCTAGTTTCATAGTT
>CAYHYE010000003.1:12361-31768 GCA_964360755.1 Candidatus Woesearchaeota archaeon | reverse complement strand
TCATCTAAAGGCGGATGTGTTGAAAAAACATTTTGTATTCTTTTTTTGAAAGGATCGCTAATAAATAAAGGCGCAACTGCTTTGCTTATTCTATGATTTGGCATTGGAGAATCATGTTTTATTTTTTTCAAAGCTTCAATTAATCCTGTTGGATAGCGAGTAAATTTAACAGCTGTTGCATCTGCAGTATATTCTCTTTTTCTTGAAATTGCTAATTGCACAAGACTTGTAACTAATGGGGCAAGAATTGCAAGTAATATCCCAATTATCATGAAAATTAATTGCGCTCTTCCATTTTTATTATCTGAATCTTTAAACCATAAACTTCTTAAAAATATTTCAGAAATAATTGCAATCATTCCTACTAATACAGTTACTAAAGTCATTAATCTTATATCATAATTAGCTATATGCCCCATTTCATGAGCTATAACTCCTTCCAACTCTCTTTTATCAAGTTTTTCTAGAGCCCCTATTGTAACACAAATAACTGCATTTTTTGGATCTCTTCCTGTTGCAAATGCATTTATTTGAGGATTTTCCATTATGTAAACTCTAGGCATTGGCAGTCCAGAAGCTAAAGCCATTGATTCAACACTGTGGTATAAATTTCTATATTTTGTTTTGTCAGCTAGTTTAGCATTTGCAGAAGCTATTGCAATTTTATCACTATAATAATAACCTATCCAAATATAAGCTAAAGAAATTATTATTGAAATAACCATTACAATTGTAAAATACTCTGGCCCAAGCAAAACCCCTATAACATATCCAAAAAGCATTAAGACAGCTACAATTATAAATAAAAGAATAAATGAATTTCTTTTATTTCTTGCAATCTGGTCGTAAAAAGAGATTCTTTCAACCATTCTATTAAAAGAAGAATTTTATTTATAAAGGTTTAGAAACATTGTCTTATCCAGAAATAATGTTTAAACATTGTATAAACATATATTAAAGTATAAAATGGGAATATTGAACTTGAAGGATATTATGATAAAGAACTTGAAAGTTTAAGAAAAAACAAAAGAGAAAAAAGAAAAGCAGCTTGGAAAATCTTAATATTAACTAGAAATCAACTTTAACAGGCTTTGCCTGGACTTCGGGGATTTTAATATATTCTCTTTCTTTTGCATTATATAATTTGGCAAAGAAACTTCCAGGGAATGTTTCAATTGAATTATTATAACTTAATATTGTATCATTATAATACTGTCTTGAATAAGCTATTTTATCTTCAGTAGCTGAAAGCTCTTCCTGTAATTGTTTAAAATTTTCATTAGCTCTTAATTGTGGGTAGTTTTCAGCAATAGCAAAAATTGACTTTAAAGCTGTTTCTAATTGATTATCTGCTTTTATTCTAGCAGGAAGTGTTTTAGCACCCAGCAAAGCTTTACGTGCTTTTGTAACATCAGACATTATTGTTTTCTCATGCCTTGCATAACCTTTAACTGTTTCAATTAAATTAGGTATAAGTTCTGCACGTCTTTTCAACTGAACATCAATCTGTGATAAAGCATTATCTATTCTATTTCCCTGTACAACAAATTTGTTATAATAATAAATAAATATAATCACAATTAATGCTAGTATTGCAACTAAAATCCAAATCCACAACGCCATGTTATTCCTAGAAATTTTTTATTTATAAAGGTATTGTTTTGTCTAATAACATAGCTACTCTCTTAGCTTTTTTAGTGTTCCAGAAACTTTAGAAACAGAGATATTATTTGTAAGAACAAAAGCTCCCCTTACATTATTTATCTCGCTTCTATTTATTGCTAGAATATTTTTGCTTATCCAGATTGGAGAGGCTTTTGCATAGCCTAAAATTCCAACATATTTCATAATAGCATCTTCTACTTCTTTCTTGGTAAAATCTCCTTTTAAAAGTAAGTATCTTTTCTTTTCCCTCATACTTGGTTTTAATGGTTTCATTAAAAAACCAAGATAACAAATTATTTAAATTATTTGTATATTGTTAAATTATGAACAATAGATTAAGGATAAGTTTAATAGGCCCTGGAGATATTGATTTTCATTATTATAATCTTCTTAAAATTAACAAGGAAAAGTTTTATTCAGAGCTTGAGAAAATTGCACAGGCCTTAGTTGATTCAAATGTAGAAGTTGAGCTTTTGCCGGATAAGGGAGTTTCCATTGAAATTGCTAAGATATACAAGCAAAAAGGAGGAAGAAAAGTTGTTGGAGCTGTTCCAAAATCAGATTCTACTTTTGGAATAAATCATTTAAAAGAATATATAGAAGTGAAGGTTAATGATAAATTGCTGTTTGATGAAATAATAGATTCTGGAGATTGGTTTAAACATGATATGATTAAAGATCTGTTAGGAAATGCTATCCTTTATTTAGGAAGGTCCCCTGGAACAGAAGGCGAAAGGCAATATGCTATTTATCTTTATAAACTAATAAAAGGATTTAAAGGTGGAGTTGAAATTTCAGGAAAAAGAATTCATCCAGAAATAAGAGCTGGAGAAAGATTTTCTATTTTAATTTATACACCATTTCTGACTGACGGCAAATTTCCTCAAGAAGATGAAACCTATGCAAGAAAATTTGGTATAGGATTAATTTATATTCATAATGCTAGTGAATTAAAAAAATTTCTTAAGGAATTTAAGTCCCCTTCTTAAAAACATATTTAAACCATCATAGCATTTTTAGAGCATGATTAATGTTCATACTATTGGCGGTTATAATGAAGTTGGAAAAAATATGACTGCTGTTGAAATAGATAATGACATTATTGTTTTTGATTGTGGATTATATCTTCCTGCAGTTATTGATTTGCAGGAAGCTGAAAAGAATCCAACACCCCAAATGCTAAGAAATTGTGGAGCTCTTCCAGATGATAGCTTTCTCTTAAAAAATAAAGATAGAGTTAGAGCTTTTTTAATAACCCATGCACATTTAGATCATATCGGAGCGATTCATCACATTGCATACAAATTTCCAAAAGCACAGATATTTACAACTCCATTTTCATTAGAAGTCTTGAGAGCATTAATGAAAGATTCAAAGCAAAATTTAAAAAATAGATTGGTTGCAGTTCATCCAAATTCTTCATGTTTTATAAAAGGTAGAAATAAAAGCTACAAAGCTGATTTTATAAATATGACTCATTCAACAATACAATCATCTATAATTGCACTTCATACTAATGAAGGAATAATTGTATATGCTAATGATTATAAATTAGATGATAGCCCGATAATTGGTGAGCCCCCAAATTACCAAAAGATGAAAGAACTAGCAAAACAAGGGATTAAAGTTTTGATAATTGACTGCTTATATTCAGGAGATGAAAGAAAAACACATAGTGAAAAGATTGCTAGAGCAATGGTAGAAGAAGCTTTGTTAACTGTTGATCATGGTAATGGTGCGATAGTAATTTCAACTTTTTCATCGCACATTGCAAGATTAAAAAGTATAGTTGAATACAGCAAAAAACTTAATAGACAAGTTGTTTTTATGGGAAGGAGCTTAGCAAAATATGTTAATGCTGCGAAAAATGTCAATCAGTTTTCATTTGGGAAAAATATCCAAATTTACAATTATGCAAAACAAATTAAATCAAGATTAAATGAAATAGATAAGAACAGAAGGAATTATGTTTTAGTTTGTACAGGCCATCAAGGTGAACCAGGATCAATTTTAGACCGTTTAGTTCACAACCAGCTTCCATTTACTTTTAGACCTGGAGATAGTGTCTTATTTTCTTCACGAGTGATTCCAACTCCAGTAAATATTTCTCATAGGGCTAATATGGATAAAAAACTTAAGCAAAAAGATGTGAGGATATTTGATAATATTCATGTCTCAGGGCATGGCGGAAGAGAAGATTTAAGAGAAATGATAAAACTACTTAAACCTAAACATATTATTCCAAGTCATGGGGGATTTGACAAAACAACTCCTGCTATGGAGCTCGCAAAGGAGATGGGCTACCAATATGGAAAAACAGCACACTTATGCCAGAATGATGGTGTTGTGAGAATAACCTAATTTAGATATAAAATTAAACCTAACTTATTTAAATCCATAATTCTTTTATAAATTATGGTAAGACTTGATATTATCACAGGATTAAAAAATGCAGTTGAAAGAGGTTATTCTTTAGAACAAGCGAAACAAACTCTTATTAATTCAGGCTATAACACTCAAGAGGTTGAAGAAGCTTCAAATTATTTAACAGGAGGGTTTACTAATATACAACAGCAAGTTACTAGTCAACAAACCATCCAACAAAATGTTCAAATGCCTAGGGTTTATAGGTCTGTTAATGAACAGCCAAATCATGGAAAATATAATTTTTTATTAACTTTTCTTTTTCTGATTTTATTTATGCTAGTAAGTTTTTTAGTTGTCTCTGTAATTTTTAAGCAGGAATTGATTAGTTTATTTCAGGATCTTTTTAGTTAAAATGAGTTTTTATAGTCCTTCTGAAGATTCTTATTTGTTATGTGGAGTTGTAAAAAGTTATCTAAAAAATAAGGAAAATATTTCTAAATTAACTGTCTTTGATTTAGGCACTGGTTCTGGAATTCAATCAAAAAATCTTATAACTTTAGGAATAAAAAAAGAAAATATTGTCGCTTCTGATGTAAACAATTATGCTTTAAAAGAAGCCAAGAAAATTGGAGTAGAAGTAATAAAATCAAATCTATTTTCTAAAATAACTAAAAAATACGATTTAATAATCTTTAATCCGCCTTATCTTCCTGAAGATAAATACGACAAAGAAATAGATATAACTGGTGGAAAAAAAGGCGATGAAATTATTGTCAATTTTTTTAAGGAATTGAAAAATTACCTAAATAAAAAAGGCATTGTTTTTTTACTTACTTCTTCTTTAACTCCTGAAAATTGGAAGAAAATAGCAGAAAAACAAAAATTTAAAGTAAAAAAAATAGCAGAAAAACATTTATTTTTTGAGAAGCTTTTTGTTTGGATAATTTCACTCCAATAATGCTTATATAATCAAATTTTTTGACTTGTTATAATGAAATTCGCACATATGGGCGACTGCCATTTAGGAAGCTGGCGTTACCCAGAATTACAGGAAATTAATATGCAAAGCTTTTCTCAAGCTTTAGATATATGCATAAAAGAGAAAGTAGATTTAGTAATTTTAGCAGGAGATATCTTTGATTCTGCTTATCCTCCTATAGATATTTTAAAAAGAACTTTTAAAGAATTTAAGAAATTATATGATGTAAATATACCTTGCTTTATAATTGCTGGTAGCCACGATTATAGTGTTTCAGGGAAAACTTTTTTAGATGTTTTAGAACATGCAGGGTTTTGTAAGAATCTTTTTATAAGTGAAGAAAAAAATGATAGTATAATTTTACAGCCTACTATTTATGGAAAATATTCTTTATATGGATATCCTGGAATGAGGTCTAGTTTAGAAGTGGAAAAATTAAAAAAAGTAAAACTGCAGGATTCACCGGGATTTTTTAAAATTTTTGTATTACATACTGCATTAAAAGAGGCTATAGGCAATCTTCAAATGGAGGCTATTTCATTAAATGAATTACCAAAAGCAGATTATTATGCATTAGGCCATTTACATGTTGAATTTGGAAGACCAAATGCATCATATTCAGGACCAACTTTTCCAAATAATTTTGAAGAACTTGAAGAATTAAAACATGGAAGGTTTCAAATTATAACAGTTCAAGAGGGATTGATAAGACGAAATACAATCCCTATAAGAATAAAAGAAGTTTTGAATTTGAAAATTAATTTAACTAATATTTTAACAGCAACAGAAAAAATAATATCAGAATTAAATAATTATGATCTAAAAGACAAAATATTATTATTGAGACTTGAAGGAATTTTTTTAAGTGGAAAGATTTCAGATATAAAATTTAATGAAATTGAATCTTTTCTGAAAGAAAAGGAAGTCTATGTTTTTATAAAGAACACTTCAGGTTTAAATATTAAAGAATCAAAAATTGAAATAGAAGAAAAAGATGCTGGAAAGGTTGAGGATTTAATAATTAAAGAATATTCTGAGAAAAATTATTCGAAATTTTCAGATAAAATTAATCAAATCATTAAGGCGCTAAATATCGAAAAACAAGAAGATGAAAAGAACCAAATATTCCAAGATAGACTTTTGTCTGAATTAAGAATTATACTCAATTTTTAAAATGAGATTAAAAAGAATTAAACTAAATAATATGCGTAGTTACGAAGACTCAGAAGTTATTTTGCCCAAAGGGTCTTTATTGCTATCTGGAGATATAGGATCTGGAAAAACATCTATTTTGTTGGCTATAGAATTTGCACTATTTGGATTACAGCCAGGACAAAGAGGAGCATCTTTGCTAAGGAATAATGCTAATGAAGGATTTGTTGAATTAGAACTTGAAATAGATGGAGAAGAAATAATTATAAAGAGGACTCTTAAAAGAAAAAAATCAATTTCCCAAGATTATTCTTTTATCACAATAAATGGAAAAACAACTGAATATGCTACTACTGAAATAAAAAACTTTATTCTACAAAAATTAAATTACCCTTTAGAGTTTTCTAAAAAAATGAATTTACTTTATAGATTTACAGTATACACCCAACAAGAACAAATGAAACAAATTATTCTTGAAGATCCAGAAACTAGATTAAACACATTGAGACATGTTTTTGGTATTGATAAATATAAAAGAATTAAAGAAAATAATTTGATTTTAACTTTAAAACTTCGTGAAATTTGCAGAATGAAGCAAGGGCAAATTTTCGATATGGAAACAATGAGAATTAGATTTCAAGAAAGAAAAAACTCTTTAGCAGAAAAAATTAGCCAAGTTCCATTTATTGAAAAACAGCTTTTAGAAAACTTAAATTTAGTTAAAAATAAAGAAAATGAAGTTAATGAAGTAAAACAAAAAATTGAAGAGAAAAAAAAACTTGAATATGAAATTGAAAAAACAGAAATTCTTTTAATCGCAAAAAAAGATCAGCTCCTAAAGTCTCAAAAAGAAATAGGGTCTTCAAAAAATAAGCTTGAAAAAGCAATTAAAGATTTTAAGCAAGAAGAATTTGAGGCAACTATTAAGTTAATTAGTGAAAAAAAAAGTATTCAAGATCAAATAAATAAAGAAATAATGTCTTTTTCTGCAAAAATAGCTTCATTAATATCAAAGAAGCATGATTTAGAAAAACTAAAAGAAAAAATTTCAGGATTGAAAACATGTCCAACATGCCTTCAAGAAGTTAGAGAACCACATAAACATGCAATTTTAAATGAAGCTGAAAAAGAAGTTTCTTTGATAAATAACGAAAGAATAAGTATTGATAATGAAAAGCAAAAAAAAGAAATTTTTATTAAGCAAATTTTATCTGAAATTGAAGAACTTGAAAAAAAGAAATCTAATTTACAAGACATGAAAATTCGCCTTATAACAATTGAAGAAGATAATAAAATGAGGTTGGAATTGGAAAAGCAAAAAAGTTCTTTGGAAAATGATATAAAGATTTTAAATGATCAGATTTTGAGGCTTAAAAATTCCATAAGTGAACTAAAAAAGTTTGATAATATTATAATTTTAAAAGATAAAGAGCTCTTTGATATAAAAGAAATAGGAAAAAGGTTAGAAATAAAAAAAGCAGAGATTATAAAAGAAATTGAAATTTTTAAAGCTGAAATTGAAAGATTTGAAAAAGAAATTAATGAAAAGGAAAAAATTAGAGAAGAATTAGTTTATAATACTGAACTTGAAAACTGGCTTTCTGGTGAATTTTTAGAGCTTATTAGTTTCATAGAAAAAAATATTATGATAAAATTAAAAGTTGATTTTTCAAAACTTTTTAACGAGTGGTTTTCAATTCTTGTCCCAGATACATTTACAGTTAGTCTTGATGATAGTTTCACTCCAATAATTGAACAGCAAGATTATGAACTTGATTATAGTTATCTTTCAGGTGGTGAAAGAACTGCAATTGCTTTGGCTTATAGACTTGCTTTAAATCAGACAATAAATTCAATTTTAAGTGAGGTAAAAACAAAAGGGATTGTTATTTTAGATGAGCCTACAGAAGGATTTTCACAACAACAGTTAGATAAAATGAGGGATGTTTTAAGAGGGCTGAATTCTGAACAATTGATAATAGTGAGCCATGATCAGAAAATGGAGTCTTTTGTTGATAATATAATAAGAATAAAAAAAGAACACAATGTTGCAAGAGTTTTGAATTGAAGCCGAAAACTTTATAAACAAGCATTCTATAAAAATAATATAAATTCTCAAACATTTATTGAGGTTCTTTACAATGAATAACGAATTTAATGAAGAAATTAAAAAATCAATTCTTAAATCAGGAACAAGTATAGTTGGAATTAAATGCTCAGATGGAGTTGTTTTAGCTTCAGACCGCCAAGTTTCTGCTGGAAATTTAGTTGTGGCGAAAAATTTTCAAAAAATATTTCAAGTTAATGATAGATTATTAGCTGCAATTACAGGGGGAGTTGCTGATGCGCAATTTCTTATGAGAATTATAGCGGCAGAATTAAGATTAAAAGAATTAAAGAATAAACAATCTCCAACTGTTAAAGAATCTGCAAGTATGCTGGCTTTTTTAACATTTAGAAATATAAGAACTCCTTCAATGATTCCAAGTATTGTTG
The DNA here is from genome assembly GCA_964360755.1 of Candidatus Woesearchaeota archaeon. Taxonomy (GTDB): domain Archaea; phylum Nanobdellota; class Nanobdellia; order Pacearchaeales; family GW2011-AR1; genus JACPLR01. The sequence goes on along the minus strand of CAYHYE010000003.1, from coordinate 23,109 downwards.
GGACTTTAGTTGCTGGGCTTGATTCAGATGGTATAGCAAAACTTTTTACTGTAGAGCCAGCAGGTGCTATTTCAGAAGTAGAAGATTATGATGCTAATTTCGGAAGTGGAATGCCTTTTATGTTAGGAGTCCTTGAGAGAGGATATAAAAAAGATATGAATGTGAAACAAGGAGTGCAATTAGCTATAGAATGTTTAAAAGCTTCAACTCAAAGAGACATGGGAAGCGGGTATGGTATTGATATTTATACTTTAACCAAAGAAGGAATTAAAAAAGTTGTAAGTCAAGAGATAAAAGCAGTTTTTGAATAATGTTCTATTAAATTAATAAGTTTATGTGAAAATAAAGTTTGAGATGGTTGACATTTTAAAAGAAATAACAGAATTATTACCAAAAGTAATAACTGATGCAGAGTTTGAAGCTGCTAATATAGTTCTTTATACAGATAATGCAGAATTTTTTCATAGTGGTGAGTCTAGAATAAGAGAACTAGTAAATCAATTTAAAAAACGTATTGAATTAAGATCTGATCAAAAAATTCTTGAATCCCAGGAAAAAACAGAAGATAAAATAAGGGAAATAGTTCCTAAGGATGCTGAATTAACAAATATTATTTTTGACTCACAGAGATCTGTAGTTATAATTGAATCAAAAAAACCAGGATTAGTTATTGGAAAGCAAGGATCTGTCCTGCAAGAAATAAAAGATAAAACTCTTTGGTCGCCACAAGTACAAAGAAGTTCTTCAATTCCAAGCAAAATTACTGATAATATTAGAAGCGTTTTGTATGCTAACAATAATTATAGAAGAAAGTTTTTAAACGATATTGGAAAAAAAATCTATAAAGACTGGAGCGCTGAAAAGAAGGATGAATGGGTAAGATTAACAATTTTGGGCTCTGGCCGTCAAGTTGGTAGAAGTTGCTTATTATTGCAGACTACTTATTCAAATATTCTTTTAGATTGTGGTATTGACGTTGCTGGGCATGGAAAGGATAAGTTTCCTTATTTTGATGTTGCAGAATTCGATATTTCTAGTATAGATGCAATAATCTTATCACATGCGCATTTAGATCATTGTGCATTAATTCCTTATTTATATAAAATGGGTTATAGAGGTCCTGTTTATATGACCCATCCAACAAGGGATATTTCAGCTTTAACAGGATTAGATTTTATAGGTGTTGCATACAAGCAAGCTGTTGCTCCAATATTTTCTTCTAGTGATATAAGTGAAATGGTTAAACATTCTATAGTGTTGAATTATAACGAGGTAACAGATGTTACTTCAGATATTCGTATTACATTTTACAATGCAGGCCATGCATTAGGAAGTGCAATGACTCATATAAATATTGGAAATGGGGTCCACAATTTAATTTATGGCGCTGATATAAAATATCAAAGAACTAGATTATTAGATCCTGCTGTTACTAATTTTCCTAGAGTAGAAACTATGATTATAGAATCAACTTATGGGGGTAAAAATGATATTATGCCTCCTCGTATTGAATCAGAAAACATATTGCTTGAGTACATTAAAAAAACAATTGATCGCGGCGGAAAGGTTTTGATTCCAGAACTTGGATTAGGAAGGGCTCAAGAAACAATGTTAATAATTGAAGATGCAGTTAATTCAGGAAAATTACAAAAGATTCCAGTTTATATTGATGGCATGATTTGGGATATTAATGCAATACACACAGCTTATCCAGATTTTTTATCTAATAGTGTAAAGAATTTAGTATTTCAAGATAAAAATCCATTTGTTTCAGATGTTTTTAATCGCGTAGGCTCTACACAAGAAAGAAGAGCAGTTATAGAAGGCGGACCATGTGTTGTTTTAGCAACTTCTGGAATGCTAGTTGGAGGGGCTAGTGTTGAATACTTAAAACATTTTGCATCAAATAAAAATAATTCATTGATTTTTGTTTGTTATCAAGGAATAGGATCTCTAGGAAGACAAATTCAAGATGGATTAAAAGAGTGGAAGACTGATGAAGGGGAAGCGATTCCAATAAAACTAGAATCTTATACAATCTCTGGTTTTTCAGCTCATGCAGGAAGAGTAGAATTGCTCAATTTTATTAAAAACTGTAGACCGAAACCAAAAAGAATCATAATTAATCATGGAGAATCTTCAAAATGTTTAGATCTTGCAAGTACTCTTTATAAAATAGAAAAAGTAGAAACTAATGTTCCAAGAAATTTAGAAACTTTAAGACTGAGGTAATTATTTACAAAAATAGACACGTTTAAAAACTAATTTTTATTAATAATTAAAATTAAGAGGTAAATAGTATTAAACATAATTTAAAAATAACACTAATTTTAATTGGAATGTTTTTAATAACACAAATTATAGGGTTAGCTGTTGTTAATTCATATATTCCTAATATAGAACAAATTGAGATTAATGGTGAATTAGTTAATATAACTAAAAATCCCTTGCCTTATAATTTAGATCCTCCTAAAGAACTTGACAAAAGTTCTTCTTTAATTTCAATAGTTATAGCTTTTGTTATAGCATTGGTTTTTATTATTTTATTAACTAAACTAAAAGCAATTTTTTTTATTAGGTTTTGGTTTTTCTTTGTTGTGTCTCTTGTAATTGGAATTACTCTTAATTCTTTATTTAGCTATTTATCTCTGCCTTATCCTAGTATTCTTGCTTTAGTTATTGGAGTTCCTCTAGCTATTTGGAAAGTTTTTAAAAGAAATGTTATTGTACATAATTTAACAGAATTAATAATTTATCCAGGAATTGCTGTTGTTTTTGTTCCTTTATTAAATATATGGACTGTTATCATTTTATTAATTTTAATTTCGATTTATGATATATGGGCTGTTTGGCATTCTGGATTTATGCAAAAAATGGCAAACTTTCAAATTAAAGAGTTGGGAATATTTGGAGGTTTTTTTGTTCCTTATTTAAATAAAAAACAGCGTGCTTTAGTTAAAGAGGCAAAAATGAAATTAAAACAAGGGAAAAAAATTAAAGAAACAAAAATGAAAATTAATTTGGCGATTTTGGGAGGAGGAGATGTTGTCTTTCCAATTATTACCGCAGGAGTTATTTTAAGATCTATTGGATTATTACCGGCTTTTGTTGTAGTTATTGGAGCAACATTATCATTACTTTTATTATTTTTTTATTCTCAGAAAGGAAAGTTCTATCCTGCAATGCCTTTTATAACTGCAGGATTATTGCTAGGAATTGTAGTAGCTTATCTAATTTAATATATTTCTTTTATAAATCTTGTCCTTACTATATAAAAGTAACAAAGCCGAAAGATTTATAAAGTGATGTAACTGCTATTTGGTCATGACAAACAGAGAAGAAAACCAATTTCTTTCAAGAAGGAATTTTTTAAAATCAACTTTAGCGTCAGCTGTTGGTTTAGCTGGAATTGTAGGATCTGGAGCTTTGACTGGATGTGGTCCGAGACCATACTATGTTAAGTTTAATTATGAAGGAATTGAAGTATTCTTTGAAGATGGAGAGCATGCTGACTTAATCCATTTAATAGATAAAGAAGGGAATAATATAAATTATACTAGGTCTGAAGCTGGAAAATTTAACAGCCTTTATTTTAATGTTAAACCAGGAAGTGATTTAGAAAAATATATATGTTTAGAAAAACTAAATGAAATTCTTAAACATGTTGAATCTAAGACAGAGGAAGCTGAATTAGAAAATTCAGGAGAACAAAAATGATAACAAAACAAGAATTAATCAGTAAAGTAAAAAATTATTTTAATTTAAATATTTATGAAACTAAAGTTTGGTTAGCTTTGCTTAGTAAAGGTGTAGCCTCTGCTGGAGAAATAGCAGAAATTTCAGGAGTTCCAAGATCAAGAACTTATGATGTTTTAGAAAGTTTAGAAAAGCAGGGATTTGCAATGCAGAAAATAGGTAAGCCAGTTAAATATTTCGCTGTAAAACCAGTAACTGTTATTGAAAAGCTAAAAAAGAATGTTTCAGAGCAGATGAATGATAGAATTACTATGCTTTCAAATATTAAAGATACACAAGAATATAAGGAATTAGAGATATTACATTCTTCAAATATAGAATTAATTAAAAAACAGGATATTTCAGGGACAATTAAAGGAAGAACAAATATTAACGCTCAGATTAATGAATTAATAAATTCATGCAACAAGGAAATAATTCTTTGTGCACAAGCTTCTGAAGTTAAGAGAAGGATAAAGTTGCTTGAACCTCTTTTTAAACAAGTTAATGATTCAAAGAGAAAATTAACAGTTGCTATTAATGGATCTGATGAAGATATAAAATTAATAAATAGCAGACTTGGAATAAGATCAAAAAAATCAGATGTAAATTCTTCATTTTATATTATAGATAAAACCCAAATTTTATTCATGCTTAATGATACAGAAGATAATAATGAACAAATGGCTGTATGGTTCTCAAGTCCATTTTTTGTCCAGTCTTTTATAGGTTTATTTGATTTAGCAATGAGAAAAAGCTAATAAGACGTAAAATAAAATATATCATTAAATTATTTTTGCGTTTTTTATACCCATTTCTTTCATTGTTTGCTTGTATCTTTTTTTAAAGCTTTTTAGAAATTCTTTAATAGATAAATCAGATGGTGTAGCGCTTTTTATTCTTCCCTCTTCTTCATACCAAATTTTATGTTTTTCTTTAAAAGCCTTAATAGCTTGTGCATTATGAATACTTGGTCCTATATGTATAATTTCAACTTTTCTTTTTAGTACATAATAAACGTTGGCTTTTTGTTTTCCCCAATAATCGTATTCTTCTTCTATAATGTCAAAATACCTTCTTATCTCTTTAGTTAATATTTTAGAGAATTTTAACATTTTACTTCCAGCTATGTCGCCTTCTTGTTTTTTTGTTTTAAGTTCGAAAACTGCAAAAATTCCTTTAATATCCTGAGCAACTTTCCTTAAATTATGAACATCAACTTTTTTATATTCAAAAAAATTTTCATTAGGCTCTTTTAGGAATTCTTTTGCTTTGTTTTGGAATTTTTTAAAAGTATCTTTTGAAAGAGCGTTTGCAGCATTTCTTTCTTTAAATGTTGGATCAATTAATATAATTGGTCCATATAATTTTGCTTTAGTTAATGATTTTTCTATATCTGTTTTATCATTATAGTGTTTTTCAGGATCTATAATTATTTTATCATCAACTTTAATCATTTCTGTTAGGAATTTTTTAAAATCTTTGTAATAACAAATTAATAGTTCAATTGCATAACCAGAAAACCCTTTAACAAAAGACTCAGCCCCATAACACTTTTGGGCATGACAGAAACTTTTAGCTAGCAAAATTTGATCAATGATTTTTTTATTTTTTAATGCATGTTTTTTAATGTAATTAACGTGAAAGAAACTTAAATCTGTTATATTTCTGGCTTCTTTAGGATTAGAAATTTTAATGGTTGGTACAACTTCAAAACTAAGATTACTCTTAGATTTAACAATTATTTTATAATAGTCTCTAGAGCCATGGATTTTTTGAACTTTAATTCTATATCCAGGAATCCAAAACCAGAAAAATATTTTTTTCATGAATTTTTTAATTTCTTCTTCAGAATATGATTTTGAAAATCTAATAAAAATATCTACATCATAGTTAGATTTTTTAATTAGAGTATTCTTTGCTAAACTTCCACCAATAAAAATATCAGCAATAATATTTTTTCTCTTGATTTTTCTTTTTAATGAGTTTACAATAATATCTGATAATTTATTTAAATAATCGATTTCTTCAGGATTTACTTTTATTTTTTCCAATTCATTATGGAGTAATTTATCAATGTTCAAACTCATTTTAATTGTTTAAATTGATTCTAAAACTAGAAGCAAGATCGATAATATATTTTCCTTCTTCAAGTTTATAAATCAAGGGCCTCTTTCTATTGAATAAATTTACAACATCAATTTCAAATTTTCCCGGACCAAGTACTCTTATAGACTCTAAGTCTAGTATTACTGGAACATCCTCTCTTTCAACTCCCATCATTTCTCTAACATCTGATTCAATGCGTTCTTTTTCATTTTCACCAAGTTCTTTAAATACATCTTGATTTTTTAATTTTTCTAGTTGTTCTTGTTTTATATAAAAGAAGAAATGGCTTCCACAATTACAACCACTTAATAATTCTGGTGCAGCATCTCTATAAATTTTTGAACAATGTACACATTGGTTTGGCATAATTATAATAATAAAAAGTTATTTAAATAGTTTCTCTTACAAAAAACATTCAGCAGTTAGATTCTACCTAGGACCATTTTTTGTCTGCTTCTTTTATGGCATCTTCTATTGGAATAAATCCTTCATCAGACATTAAAAATTCTCTTAATTGTTCTTTAACAGCAAGAGAGTAAATTCTTTTAAGAATATCATCATAGCTTTCTCCCTTTATACCAAAAGAAGAGATTTTTTCCTTTGTTTCTTTTGTTAACTGAATTGTTGATATTTTCATTTTAATCTATAGCAACTATAGGAACTATAGCCTATGAAGTTTTCTATAATTATAAGAATAAAAAGTTCTTTAAATAGTTTCTCTTACAAAAGATATTCGGCAGTTAGATTATGCTTATTTGAATAATAATTCAATTTTTTTAGGATTTCTTTTAATATCTTTTACAATGCTTGCAGGTCCTATAATTGTCATTGCAGCTGTATCTCCTACTAAAATATTTGCAATGCCCTGAGAAAATTTTCTTACAATATTGCTTTTATCATTGCTTGAACTAATGACTGCAAGTTCAATCCCTTTAAAATTTTTAATATGGCCTATCATTGCCATTGTGTCTTCAATTAACCTAGTTTCTTCTTCAGATTTTAGCTTTCCTTGTAGGACTATTATTCTATTATCCAAAATAACTTTTAAAATTTTTTTTATTCTTTCACTAGAGTTTAAATCTCTGATTTCTGAATAGGCCATAAATTCTATAGTTAGCCCGCTTAATTTTTTTGACACTTTTTACCTCTTTTTATTTGTTACCTTACTAATTTAAACAATGATTCGTAAAACTCTTCAATGTTTTCACCTGTTTTAGCGCTAATTCCAACAACTTCATATTCTGGAAAAGCTGCCTCTACTTTTTTAACGTCAGCCTTCTTTAAATCTATTTTGTTTGCTACAATTAATACTGGTATATTTCTTGCTGCAAGATTTCCAATAATTGTAATATTGACTTGTGAATATGGATTTTTAGTAGCATCTAAAACGACCACTACTGCTTCCATATCTTCAATCCATCTAATTGATTCAATAATTCCTTCTGTTGCTTCTTTAGCTCTTTTTTGAGCTTCTTTTTTATTTACTCCATATTTAATAAAATCTTCATAATCAATTTTTGTTGCAATTCCTGGTGTATCTATCATTTTAAAAAAAAGTTTTTTACCTTTATGTTTAACTTCAACTTTTTCCTTAAATTGTACCTCTCTTGTTTCATGTGGTATATTACTTACACTACCCATTTCTTCTCCAACCCAATCAAGACATATTTTATTTGCTAAACTTGTTTTTCCAGCATTTGGCGGTCCATAAAACCCTAAACTTATTATATTTCTTTTCTTAAATATAGCGTTAAATATCCTCTTTGCAAAATTTTGAAAAATTTTTATTTTCATTAAATAAAAAATGTTTTTTTCTATTTAAAGTTTTCTTTGATTTAGTTGTTACTTATAAAATTAGACTATTGGGCTTTTTTTCCAAATAATTTATTCAAAGCATGGCTTATTTGCTCCCTTTTCCATTTTGCTTTTATTAATTTTTCTTTTATTTCATGGTCGCTAACTCCCCTGGCTTTAGAGGTTCTAATAAAATTAATTAGATTATAAAGGTCATTTTTGTTTTTAAATAGATGGCTTTCATATTTTTCTTTATACCATTTTCGTAAAAATATATATATAATAAATAATATAATTAAACTAATAGATAATCCAATTAAAAATTTAGACCAAAATCCCAAACCTTTTTCTTGAGTTCCTTCATAAGGTTGAATTATGTTTAATTCGCTGAATTCTGGAGCAAAATACATTGATAGTGATAATGGATTATTAATTTCTTCATTTAGCGAGAATTTAATACTAGAATCTTGTGATAAATCAATTTCCAATCCAGTAATATCATTATTAGACAAAGGATTGTAACTGCCATCAAAATCTATATTCTCCTTATTTTTTTCAATTATTAAATATCCTTTATTGGTTAAGGGATATTTCGGGTGAATGTTAATCTCAAATTCACTAGCAAATGTGTCTTTTAAGTCAGAATAATAAAGCGAGTAAGTTTTATGTTTAATACCAACATCCAAGTTTTTAGTAAACCAACTGAATATAGCATTTTTATATTCTTGGCTTTGTGATTCTGAATATTCCTGGTTAAACATAGATGAGAAGTCATCTAAATTAAGATTTTCTAATTCATATAATAAAACTAAATTAGTTGTTTGACTAGTTAAAATATCTCTAGGAACCCGTTCATTATTTAGCTCTTGCATTATAGAGACAAACTCGTTTTCATTTGATGCATTTCCTTGGATTAAAGCAAGATATTGACTTTCAAGGCTGTTGATTTTTGATTCAATCTCATTGAAATTAATAGAAGAATTAATATAAGTTTGATATTTTACTGGCAATGCACTTTTTTTTATTTTAACAGAATTAATTCTTTCTTTATATTCTTTTATTGTTTGATTAACTGCTTGAATAGGGGCCTTAGCATAAATATCAAACTCATTAGATGAAATTACCTCACTACCATCCAATGCTTTAATTTTTAATTTATAAGTTTTTATTTCTGATAAAGTATGCTGGATAAAAGGCTTATTAGAAGTCTTTTTTAGATTACCGTCGCTAAAATCCCATTCAAATGTTAGTTCACTTACATTTAAACTAAGATCATTGTCATTAATAAAGATAAAAAATTTTGTAGGAACTGTTGCGGCAAATACTGTAGGATAAATTTGTTCAATAATTCCAGATTTTTTTTCTTTGACAGTTATGTTTTTCTCCAAAATTTTTTCAGTTCCTAAAAATAATTTAAAAGTGTAATTTCCAAGATTATTTGGAACTTTAATTTCATTGTCGTTTAAATTAATTAAAGTAAACCCATTAGTTGTGATTTTAGTAGGGGTTTCGTCCATTAAATATATTTTATCTCTTAAAACCTGATTACTAGCAGAATTCTTGTATTTTAGATTAATATTATTTATAACAATTTGTTGAGAGATTCCTGAAAAAACTAATGGGATTATGCATCCTTCACTAGGACAGTTTTTACTATATCGCTCTAAAACAAAATTATTTAATTCTGCTATAAGAGATGATCCTGTCTGAGATTCTATTACAGTATTATTTAATGTAAATAATCCAATAGCGTCGTATTTTTTTGGAGAAATTTTTATATAATAATCAGCGCTTGTAGTGCTGACTTGGCTAGGATCTCCCTTGAATCCGCAGAATTTTCCACTATCTCTTGCTTTTAAACTATAGCCGTCATTATTTGATCCTTCTTTTATAGAAATACAAATAGAATGATTTTGATCAGATTTTGAAACGTAATTTATAATACATGATTCTAAACTTCCATCATTATCGCTTTCTGGTTTTCCAAAATTACAGCTTCCTCTTAACTCATTATTAAAATCATAAATTTTAGCAATAAGCAAATCTGAGCTGAAAGTTGCATCAGTTTTGGATTTCATTAGTGATTTAACTTCAAATGCAGGTGATTTTCCAATTATAATTTTTTCACAATAAGGCTCCTGTCCTATTAAGAACCAAGAATCAAAACTATTTTCATTGTAACATGTAGAAATTTTATCGCTTCCACAGCTTTCATCTATGAATTTATTGTTTTCCCAGTCAGGAACATTATCTGCTGAAATATCTACACTTAACTGGCTTATGCAATTGGCATTAACATCGCTTGAAACATCAAAACTAAGATCCACAATTTCCACATCATTACCACTTAAAACAAAACCACTAGCTTTTTTATTAGAACTAATTGAAAAAGTTTTTGAGGTTTCTGCATTTCCAGAAGGATTAAAATTATTTCCACAATTTGAAGGATTGCAACTATAAATTGAATTGTTATTAATTTTGTAAATATCTAAAAAATCTTTAAGAGTTTTTTTTCTTTCTTCACTACTACTAAACATAAATTTTATTTCTTTGCTAGCTTCTTCATTTGAAATACTTATATTTAAGACTCCTTGTAAATTATCTCCTTGTGAATACTCTCCTGTTATAATACTAGTATTGCTTAGCTGGGTAGTTGGATATACAAAATTTATCATTAAAACTAAAAATATTAAAATTATTGTTTTTTTCATTTTCTGGTTTGATATAAAACTTTTCAAAAGTTTTATTTTCATTTATTTCCCCTTTTTAAAATAAGTATTATATATACTAAAAATATTAATAGAATTGAAACAAAAAAGCTTCCTATTCCAAAAAAAGGAATTTTCACAACAGAAGGACATGAGAAAGATTTCTCACCATTAATACATCCTTTTATTATATCTTCAGTAGTAGTAGTTCCATAAGAACTAGTCCATTTTAATTTGTATTCCCCGCCAGCACCACAGCTTCCTTCTAGAGTAATGATTGGAGTAAAACAAATATCTTCAATATTTATTGTAGGTGTTGGATCAATTTTTTCAATGCATTTTCCAGGTGTCCAATAACATCCACATTCAACTCCACTATCAGGGTTTGTGCAGAAATCATAG
>CAYHYE010000003.1:4295-12261 GCA_964360755.1 Candidatus Woesearchaeota archaeon | reverse complement strand
TGTCCAATAACATCCACATTCAACTCCACTATCAGGGTTTGTGCAGAAATCATAGTCAAGTTTATTTGCATCTGCAAAGGGCTTATGAATTTCTTGTATAATTGATTTTAATTCATCATCCCATAATCTTTTATCATTGCAATCTATATCTTTATCAAATCTTGCACAAATTGGCTCTAAAAGGCCGGTGATAATACTGCAACTCTCTGGACCCTTTCTTATTCTTATGAAATTAATACCGTCTGAAGAAGAATATATACTGCATCCAAACCACACAAAAGATCTTTGTAAAAATTTGTCGTAATACGCAGCATTTGGTGCGACACTTGGCAAGTTAGTAGGATTTTGTTGAATAAATTTAGTTTGTGCAGAATCCCATATATACATTTTCCCGTCTAAATTCCAAAAGAATAATTTATTTATATTATCCATATAATAACCTTCAATAGGTTTTAATCCTTTAAGACCTTGAGAGTTTTTTTCAATAGTTGTTAAATCCCGGAAATTATTATTGACTCCTTGAATAATTAATTTAGTGTTTCCATTATTATCTGTCAATTCTATACCTTGGTTATTTGGACCCATAATATTATTAGTTCTTCCAAAAACTGGGATGAATCCATTTAATCCTAAATCAATTTTTTCTTGATTTGTTATCTCTCTAAATCCTCCATCTCCCCTTGCCCAGATTTTAGCATTTCCGCTTGCATCCCAAATGGAAACTAATCCGTCATTTGGTCCCTTAAAATTATGTTGATAAGCTGCAATTGTTTTAAATCCAAAGGCATTCTGGCTTGTTTTTTCTTCATCAGTTACTAATCTAAAATTAGGGTTTTTAGTTGAAGCAACATAACTATCCCCATTGCTATTGACAAGAATTGTTGTTTGAATTCCTCTTCCTCCGAGTGTGTGAGTATATCCAACAATAGGTATAAAATCTCCAGGCAGATTATTAAAGAATGAACTATCACAAATATCATAAATATTGTTACTATTAGAATCTGTTGGATTATCATTTACAACAGCAGGGCAGATATCACTAATATCATTGACAGTATCTCTATCCCCATCACCACCCCAACTGCAATCAATAATTCCATCTTTTATCAAATTAAAATTTATTCCATTTTCTGAGGCATAAGCATCGCACCCATACCATAAAACAATTCTATTCAAAAATTTATCATAATAACCCGCATCAGGAGCACCAATATCAACTATTGGAAGACCTGTAATTTTATTCTTTATTTCTATAAAATTTCCAGTACCAGTCCAACTATAAACGCTAAAACTTCCATTTATCATGTACCATCTATGTACTCCTGCATTTAGAGATGTAACAATAGGACTTATTCTTCCATCTATATTAGGCGGCTGATTTATCATACTGTAATCATTATTATCAATATTTCCATTTCCGTCAATATCAGCACACGCATCATAATTTAAAGATGTTTGAACTGTTCCAATTAAACTTTGTACTTTTGCGACATCATCAGCTCTTACACTTCCATCTCCATTTGTATCTCCAATTGGCCCAAGATATGGACAATTTGAAAATCTATAGTAATATCCAACTTTTGGAGGATAGCCCCCTGGAAGACCCATACTAGTTGCTTCATCATTATTAATTATAGAATTCTCATTTATGAATGAGGTACTTGGTGGATTAGGAACAGGAGCCTGCCCATTCACAATATCATAAATTAACTCATAAGCATTTGTTTTATTAGTTAAAGCAACTATTCCTCCTATAAAACCATGATAATACCCTGTTGAAAAAGGAGATATTATATGGTAATTACCACTACTTGAACTTGGTAATGCAGGATTTGGAAAGAAGTTCTGTCCATCAATACTAAAATAAAATCCCTGATTATTTTTATTATATAAAATGATTCTCTTTTCATTTAATGAATTGGATATATTCTGGTAATATATAGCTACTTTGGGAATATATCCATTAGGAAATCCCATATTATTTAAAGCAGTTTCATCAACAAGCTTGAAATAAGTTCCATCTTTCGATAAATATAGTATTTTATTATCCCATAATGAAACTATTGAACTTCCGAACTGATGGAGATAAGCAAGTGTAGGAGAAAATGTATCTGGAAGCCCTTCATAGTTAATTACTCCAGAATATAATTTTGAAAGATTACTATTGCTTAAAGCTTTATTGTATATTCTAACATTATCTATTTTTCCTTTAAAAGGATAATTTCCTCCTCCATCAGCTCCAATTCCAAGATTAGGAGGATTAGTATTTGAATCAGCAATTGTAATACTTCCTATTGAAGATCCAATTAGCACATTATTTATATAAAGTTTTAAAGTTGTTCCGTCATAGGTTGATGCAATATGCACCCATTTATTTTTATATAATGCCTCTCCACCATCTCCAAGTCCACTTAATGCATTATTAATTTGTACAGATAAAGAATTATCTAAACCATTGGCACTAAGCTGCATTAATAAAGCATCATTGAATCCAAAAGTTCCTCCGTCAAGTGTTACAAGTCTGTATTCCCAATTAGTAGATGACTGTTCTTTTGCAATTAATCTCACATTCCCTATATCATTTATTGAACCATCACTACGAAAATAAAACCATCCTGAAATTGTGAAGGCATTCTTTAGGCTTATCGAAGGAGAATCAGCGATACTTATATAATTATTTACTGTTCCACTGAAATCATATGCATTAAAATTATTCCCATATCTATCATTTGTTGGGATAACTTGTCCTGGACCTGAACCTATAATAATACCATTATTGTTATTTCCAGACTCATCATTTACATTTCCATTAAAAGGATAATATGCTACAAGCCCGCTCGATTGGCCAGAAACAAATGATGCAAGATAGATATTAAATATAAAAATAACTATAAGCAGAAAAATGAAACTCTTACACCCCATTGTAACCACAGGAAAACTAAATTTATAAATATGTTGGATGTTATGTTCTTTATTTTAATTTTCTAAATTTTGTTAATTTGTAGCGATACGTATATTCTTAATAGGTATTGTCTTTTCATTAATATACTAAATAAAGAGAATTTATAAAACTAATTATTTTACAAGATGTTAAGACAATATAATTATTTATCATTGAATTATTTTAGTTATTATTATAATTTATTATATAATAGAGGTATTTATGCATCTAACCGATACTGTATAGTTATCATCATTTTCTATTTATTTAATTTTATAGAATTTTACTAAATAAAATTAATAAAGGGACTAAATTATATAAAATATTTTCGTTATTTTATGTAAAAGATTATAAAAAATATAGATTTATTTCCTAAAATTATCAATAAGATATCTAACTAATCATCCTTTTATTACAATCATAGGTTTTAATCTTGCAACAATTTTTCCTATCCCTAATTCATCGCTAACTTTTACAACTTCATCAATATCTTTGTAAACATCAGGAGCTTCTTCTAAAAGCCCTTTTACGCTTCTAGTCATAAAAAATACTTTATTTTTTTCTAGTTCTTTTTCTACTTTTTCTTTATTAAGGGATTTCATTGCTTGATGCCTTGACATTAATCTTCCAGCTCCGTGAGCTGTTGAAGAAAATGAAAGCTTTTCTGCTTCTTTTGTTCCAACTAAAACATAGGAAGCTGTTCCCATGCTTCCAGGAATTAAAATTGGCTGGCCGACCTTTTGATATTTCTCAGGAAGTTCTTTTTTTCCAGGACCATAACTTCTAGTAGCGCCTTTTCTATGTACGCAGAGAATTTCTTTCTTTCCATTAATTTCATGCTCTTCGAATTTAGCAATGTTATGGCATATATCATAAACAACGTTTATTTCAATATTTTTAAAAAATGTTTTCATTACTTCTCTTACTAAATGAGTAAGAATTTGCTTATTGCAAAAAGCGAAATTTGCAGCAGCGCACATTGCCTTATAATATTTTTTCCCAATCTCTGATTTTATAGGAGATCCTATTAACTGTCTGTCAGGAAGATTTTCATGGCCGTATTCTTTATCTATTATTTCTATATAATCAGAGGCAATTTGATGTCCAAATCCTCTGCTGCCGCAATGGATCATTATAACTATTTGATTTTCTTCAAGACCAAAAACTTCAGCTGTTTTTTTATCAATAATTTTGTCAACTATTTGTATTTCTAAGAAATGATTACCACTCCCTATACTTCCTAATTGATTAATACCTCTAGAAATTGCCTTTTTACTTACGCATGACGGATCAGCTTCTTTCATGCGTCCATTTTCCTCTGAAAATATATAATCTTCTTTATATCCATAACCTTTTTCAATAGCCCATTCAGCACCTTTAACCATAATTTCCTCAAGATCTTTTTCTGAAATTTTAATTCTAGAGCCTTTTCCAATTCCCGTAGGAATTTTATTGAATAAAGCTTTTACAATTTCCTTTTCTTTGCCTTTAAAATCATCAGCTTTCAAATTTGTTTTTAATAATCTTACTGAGCAATTAATATCAAATCCAACTCCTCCAGGACTTATTATTCCATTATTTAAATTAAAAGCAGCAACTCCACCTATAGAGAAACCATATCCTTGATGCGCATCTGGAAGAACAATAGCGTTTTTTTCTATACCTTGAAGTTGGGAAACATTTATCATTTGCTGCAGGCAAAGATCTTTTTCCATTTCCTTTAATAAAGGCTCAGAAGCATAAATTATAACAGGAACATTCATATTTCCTTCTTTTGGAATTTCATAAACATATTTGCTGATTTTATTAACTTTCATAATATAAAATTAAGAAACGTGTTTATATTATTTGCTATTTCTTTTCAACATAATAAAATAAATTAAAATTATAAAGCTTAAAGTTATGATGAAATTTACTAGTGTAAAAAATGGCAAAGAAGCTTTAGAGCCACATCCATAATTATAATTTCCACTTTGGCATGATGGTGATGTTTCTTGAGTTGGAATTGGTTGTACATTTGAGCCTTCTGGAACTTGGTAAATTTGAGCAGTCCAGCTGTAATAATAAATTCCTTCACTATCACATTTATTTTCTACAGGATTAAAATTAGTTATACATTCTTCATTAAATATTGGATTATCGTCGTCTGGAGCTTCATTACTATTTGGATCTATGTCTGAGCATGATATATCAAGTTCTGAGTAAGATATAGTACATTCTCCAGCAGCATTAGTGGAAGTATCTGAAGGATTATCTTGAATCCATTTGCATTTACATGGAGCTTTTAAAACTTTACATTCATTATTTCCTATTTCATAAGAAAAAAAGTTTTCATTTCCTTCATTGTCTAGTTCATTACAAAAATCAGAGTTTTTAATTTCATCAAATTCTATGTCAATTTCCTCTTCTGCAAGCTGTTCTGTTAGTACTTCGTAAATAAAATTATGGCTTGGATTTCCAGATTCACAACTAGATTTTGTGACAAATTCATCACAGTCTATTGGCAATACTTCTTGAGTACATTCTCCATTAACACATGAATATCCACTAGGACAACAAGCTCTACCACTAATATAATTACATGCTGGTTGAGGATCTAGAACATTTCCATCTTGAATCCATAGTCCTTGAATATTGCATTGGATTTCTCCAGCAGCTCCTATTATTTGAATTCTTCTTTCTGTAGCGCTATTATCTGGTATTATATTTTCTGAATCTAAAATTCCTAATATTAAAGGAGTAGTAACTAGTATAACTAGTAAAATTAATAAAAACTGTATTTTTTTTCTCACCATCTTTTTAAATTTTTCAAGTTTTATGGATTATATCTATATTTAGTAATTAAACTTACTGTATAATTTGTTCCAGGATTTCCTTCTAATTTTTTTGTAAATTTGACTACTTCGTTGAAATCCTCTTTCCAGTTTCCTTCTATTGATTCTAATTGAGAGCTTTCTGAATTTAAAGTCCATTTAAATATAAATTCATACTCTCCAAAGTTTGTATAAACACTTCCTTGATCAGGTCTTGGATAATCATAACACCATAAGTTTCCTACAGAATAACAAGCAGTTGTAGAGCTTACAGATCCTGCATTAGTGCTATTTTCACAAATACTTTCAGTTCCAGAACATTCTGCTACAAAACTTTTAGATGCATCGAATTGTATTGGCTTTCCACTTTCAATTCTTGAACCTATTTCAGGCTTTGTTATTATTGAGAACAGATTTAATCCTTCTTTATAGACAAGAAATTCAGTATAGTCAATGTCACTTCTTAAATTTCCTGATCCTGATTTAGCTCGCTCTAAAGCTGTAGCACTTGCAGCTTTGTATCCATTATTTGCATAAGTTTTAGTAGTATTACAGTTTGTTCCAGTTAAACATCCTCCAAATGCCTTTATTTCATCTCCAAAATTCCAGCTTATATTAACATCTCTTAAAAGTTTATTTTTATTTAGTATATCTTGATTAAAACTTATTTCTGAACCTTGCTTGAATTTTAAGAAATCTTCAACATTGTCTTTTCTTTCAGGATCTTTAATTAATATTTCTGGAGTTGGATCTCTTTCACATTTTCCATCTCTTACATTTCCTTCAGGACATGACTGGCATGTATTTGTTCTAAAATCACATGCTAGCTGATTTCCATTGTTAACACCACAGGAATCAGCGAATCCATAACAGTCAGAACAATCACAACTTTCTATTTTGTTATTATTATCAACCCCGCAAAGTCCATTATTATAATTGCAAATATCAGTTAATGGAGGATCACATTGAGTTCTACAGATATTATCAGAACATAATGTTTGTCCTAAAGGGCATTCAGGAGTATTTAGTTCTTCGCAAATATTAGAATCTGTATCACAAATTAAACCATTTGTGCATGTATCTGGAGGAGTTGGAGTTCCACCGCCACAATCTATACAATTACAAGTTTCTCCAACTTCACAAGTGTTATCTCTATCACAATTTCCAATAACACCTTCTGCAAAAGCAGAAGAGCAACATATTAAAAAATTATAACTATTATCATAAGCTAAATGAGCATTGCTAGTGCTAGAGAGAGAAACAATTAATTTTTCATCAGCTTCACAACCAACAAATTTTGTTCTTGTAGTGCATTCTAAATCTCCATAACAAATTCTATTATATGGATTAACATATAGGATATTTTGTGAAGAGTCAGTTTGTGCATGAGCATTATTGTCTGCACTTAAACTTAATACTTTATTTGTGTTAGTGCAATCATGCGGGTTTGTTTGAATAGGAAAGGTATATTCTTTTCCAAAAATTTCATCATAGCAAATTTTTTTATTATAATCCTGGTTTCCAAAAATAGCTCCATGAACATTTGTTAGCGAAGAGAGTTTTACAATAACTTGCGAGTTTAAACAATCATAATCTCTAGCTTGGGTGGTTTGAGTAGTTTGAGTATTAGTAGATGGAGTTGGTTGATTAGGTTGAGTGTTAGGAGATGGAACAGGTTGAGCAAAAACTATTAAACTTATAAATATAGCAAATATTCCTAGAAAAACCACCCCTTTTTTTGCTCTCATTTTATAGTTATTATTCGTAAATCTTATTTATAAAATTATCCGTATTGTGTCAGACATCTAATACAACTTGACATGTCCATTTATCTTTAATTTTTTTAATTATCATATTATTATATGTCACAGCTTTTACCTGGAGACTTATTGGATATTTTGAAGCTGTATCACCCCAAACAATTGCCTTCAAAATTAAATTTTTTTCATTAACCTCAACTTTAACTTTTGAAAGAAAAAATCCTTTGCTATCTAATAAAAAAAGAAGCTCTTGTAAAAAGTTATATAATAAACTTTCCAAATCTCTGCCTTTAATTTTTATAGTTTTTTTAATTTTAGCGTCAATATTTTTAGGATACATTGCTTTAAACATTGCAATAGCAGAATTTTCAAATGAAGAATTTAATGTTTTTCCATAAGCTTGGAAGGCTATATCTGCTGTGTGTTTTAAAAATTTATATTCCATTTATTTT
>CAYHYE010000003.1:0-4195 GCA_964360755.1 Candidatus Woesearchaeota archaeon | reverse complement strand
ATTGTTTTTTTGTTAGGACATGTTTCTCCCCCACCAATTAGAGAATTGCAGCTGCATATTTCATTAAGGCTGCATATACTAAAATGAAATTCTTTATTTTCATTGGAAGGGATAAAGATTCTTATTTCATTTTCAATTTGTATTCTATTTGGATCTGTTTGATCAGCATTTGCATTTAAAACAGCTTTTCTTAAGTTATTATCATTTGTAATATCTTCTAAAATAAGTCTCATTAGTTCATTGATAGCAGCTTCTTTATTTGGTTTTTGTATTTGATTAACATATATAAAGCTCATAGCTCCTGCAATTATAGCAATTGCAACAAAAGCTTCTAAAATACGCAGAAAACCTCTTTTTCCCCTCATAGCTTTAAAAAGTTAAATGGGTTTTTATTTTTATGCTTTATATTAAACCTTTTACAAAAAGGTTTACAAAACTATTAGTTTTTTACTAAGTATTTTTACCATGTAGTTATTGTTAAAGTTCTTTTTATTATATTTCCAGATTCATCACTAATATCTATAGGAATTGTACGTGCATCAACTTTCACTCTTTCTGGAGATTTTCCAGCTTTTAATAATTCAATATTATTATCTAAATCCCAAAGAATAAACCCAAAGTCATCTCCTTCTGATATAAAATCATTTTTAATTGCTCCATAATTAGTTTCATAATCACTTTTTAATTTTAATAATTTAGGATAGGAAAATATACTTTTTTCTGATATTATGCCTAAAACAAATTGTCCTTCATTAGGTATATTTGGGTTATTACATCCGCCGACATTATTTTGATTATTGATTTCTGAAGAACAATAAATTGTATAAAATTCTTTTTCAAGACTAGAAGTTTTTTCTATATCTATGTGCTGTCCAGATTGATCTATTTGTGATTTGACTATATTACTATCTTTATCTTTCACAATAAAATTTTTGCTTTCATATTTACTAGCTGAATTTAATGGGCAAGACATATCCTTGACTATTTCATCGAACTTAAATCTAAAACAAGTCCTAGTATCCCAACCATCTATAAGATTTCCATTTACATTTATAGAAATACTTGATACTTTTGTAGATAATTTTTCTTGCATCTTAAGAAAAACACTATCAACTAGACTTGTATTTGAAATTAATTTAAATGGATTAAAAATAAAAAATAAAAATATTAGAAATCCTAAAAAAATAACAAAAGATAAAATTACCTCTACATGCCCTGCAGCTTTTTTTGAATTTATCATAAGATTAATTTTGCTCCTGTAGATATTAAAACTGCCATAGCTACCATAACAAATGAGTGTTTAATTCCAGCTTTTACTTTTCCTTCTGAGAGTTTGCCTATAACAAGCCCTGCAAAAAATCCTTGGGTTATTAATAATCCTAAAAAAGCAAATGTGAATTGGCTTGGATCAAAACCCTTTCCTAAACCAGATGCAAAACCAGTTGCACTATCTGGCAAGGAACTAATACTTTCATTAGAAATTCCAATACCTGCAGTAAGAGGTATTATTTGGACTTCCATTACAATCATAATGATAATAAAAACGAGAAAAATAATATATCCTTCAACTACAATAGATGATATCGCAGCTCTTCTTTCTGATTTTAATTTTTCAATTTCAGAAACGCTTTGTGCAACACTTTCTAAAATAGTGTTGATATTTCCGCCTGTTTTGTCAGATTCTCTTATTAATATTATAGCTCTTATAATTGTCTTACTTCCAGTATCATGCGCAAATATTTGCAATGCTTGTTGGAGCGGAATGCCAAGTTGTATTTGATTAGCCAGTTTTTTAATATGCTCTGTTAAAGGTCCAAAATCTTTTTGACTCATGTTAATAATACTTTTGCTAATTGGAGTTCCAGATTCAACACTTTCAACCAAATCTCTAGCAAATTCAAGGAATTTTTCATCTTTTTCTCTTTCTACTCTGCCTTCTATTATCGAAGAAAGTACAAATGGAAAAAGAATAATTAAAATCCCAGCTCCTATTAAAAAATAAGTTAAATTTATTAAGTCATCATTTAAAAAATACGCAGCTGCTGCTACTGCAAAAGATAATATCCCTCCAACTATTCCTATAATCACTCCTTTATTACTAGGCATGATTATTAATGCAAAAACAGATTTAAATAATTTTGTTAAACAAGGTTTTTATTTCTTTAAGAACAAGTTTTGGTAACTGTCTTGTTTGCCTTGTTTTTAAATCTGCCTTTGGCTCATATGTAAAAATATGAGAAAAATTATATTGATTAATGAAACAATTGAAATAATAATTGTAGAAAGTACTGGAACAGGCAAATTAAAACCTATATTGCTTATATTGATCATTATTAATAACAGCATCATTAACATAGGAGCTGCTATTACAACACTAATATAAATATCCATAAATGTTTCAGCAGCTTTTGTAGCTTTTTCTCTTTTAAGTCTATAGTTGAACAAAAGTGATTCAGCTTTTTTATCAAGATATTTAGAAAGATTCCCTCCAGACCTTAGGTTTGTTGAAATTCCATTCAAAAGATCAGCCCAATCCTTGCTAGGGCTTATAGAAGCGACATTTTTTAGAGAAGTTGTTAAGTCATAGCCATAAAGATTTATTTGATTCATTAATTTTTTAGACTCATTTCTAATAGATGGATATTCTTTGTTTAAAGCAATAATCCTAAAAATATTGCTGGGCTCTATATCTGAACCGGCAATTGCTGACATTTGAATTGCTGCAAATGGCAGTTCATAATCTAAATTGTTTTTTAAAGAAGATTTTTCAGCACTAGGATAAAAGTACAAGGCTAAAAAAGTAATTAAAGGAACTAAAGGAATAAACCAAAAAACTTTTAGCAGTCTTTCCAATGGATTAATTTCTGAAAAGCTAATTAAATAAACATAAGGGCTTTCTAAGCTAATTCCGAAAAACATAAATAAAATTGTAAGTCCAATGCCAAAAAATCCTGAAAGAAAAGTACTGAAAAATATAACTGCTATATAACTTTTAGTTAATAAAGTAAAATTGCTTTTTCTTAAATCTTCACCGACTTTTTTAAAATATCCATTTTCCACCATTTTAGAGGCTGAATTTCCAAATAATTTATTTGCTATTCTTATATAGCCTCTAGGTTTCTTATACTCATTAACCAATTCCACAACATCTTCCTTTCTTTTTTTAAGGATTTGTTTTAAGGACCTTTCAGAAATATCTAATTCTTTTAAATAATTATTTCTTTCTTTTTTTAATATTCCAACCTGTCTTTCAAAGCCTTCATTATTGTGGCTAACATATAATAGTTCTGTATTTTTAATTTCCTTATTTATATTTTGAATTGGAAGTTGTTTAATAAGAATAATTTGATTTAATATGGATGGTATAGAATTATTTAATATTGAAACTTGCTTAACTATTGACTGCATATAATTATTTAAGACTTTTTTCTCTCTTGAATTTTCAGGAAATCTAGAAGAATCTCTAACAAGAACTACTAAACGTCCAACTAATATTTTTTCCTGCTGGATATTTTTTTTTAATAGTTCAAAAGACATTTTATTTGGTTAACAAATTAGATATTTTTTCTTGAATTTCATTGATAAATTTTTTAACTTTTTCCATTCCTTGAATATTTTTCTGCAAGTACATTTTTTCAAGTTCATCACTAGCTTGATCTAATGCATTAATATACTGGCTTAAAGTTCTTACCTCATTTTCATCCATTAAATTTAGAAGTAATTTGGGTTTTTATTTCTTGCCTATTTGTTTTTTAAAGCTAGGTAGTTGTCCTAGTATATTTTGATTTTTTAGAAGATTTTGTTTGAATTCTTTTTGTTTTTCTAAAGGCTGATAGCTTATATTAAATGCTTTTAACACTTCTTGGGGATTTTTGTAGTATTCACTGACAATTTTTTGTATTTGGTTAAAACCAAATATTCTTCTTCTAAACATTTCATATAAAAGTTTTGTTCTAACATTAAATTCTATTTGTATTTCTTGACTACTAAGTCCATATCTTCTCTTAATTTTTTGAAAAACTCTGCTATCTTTCTTGAAATAAAATTTATCATCTGAAGGATTCCAGGCAAAAGGAGTATTTGTCATGGCAATTCCATTAGGATCTACATTTATTACTTCAACTACAGCACTTAAACGCCTTGTTTCTTTTTTGTTTACAATAGCGTGAGTCATAATAGCTACACAATCTAGCGT
>CAYHYE010000002.1:0-46342 GCA_964360755.1 Candidatus Woesearchaeota archaeon | reverse complement strand
CGTTATTTAAATGCTAAAAATGAAATAGAATCTGGAAAAGTAAAATTAAGAATTGAAGAAAATAAAAAAAAATATGAAATACCAATTTCTTTTTTTATTCCTGCTTATAATGAAGAAGGAAATCTAAAAGAAGTTTCAGAAGATATTTTAAAGTTTTTAGAAAATAATTTTTTAACCTATGAATTAATTCTTGTGATTAATGTTTCAAAAGACAATACTTTAAAAATTGCTGAAGAATTGGAAAAAAAACATAAAAATATAAGAGTTGTTGAACAGAAAAAATTTGTTGGTTATGGAAAACAAATAGGAACAGGTTGGGAAAATGCAAAAAATGATATTATTTTTTACACAGATTCAGATAGGCAGTTTAATGTTAATGAATTGAATAAATTTATGCCTTATATAAAAAATTATGATATTGTGATAGGATATAGGGAAAAAAGACAAGATCCTTTTATGAGGATAGTATATTCAAAATTGTATAATCTAACTTTAAGATTTTTATTAGGGTTAAATTTTAAAGATGTTGACTGCGCTTTCAAGCTTTGCAAAAAACAAGTTGTTAATAAAATAAAACCCATAGTTCATGATAGAGGTGGAGATGCAGAATTTCTTGTAAAAGCTAAATCACTGGGGTTTAGAATTAAAGAGCTTCCAGTAACCCATAGGCCAAGAATTGCAGGAGTTTCAGAAGCTGAATCATCTTCGAAAGGCTTTTTTGTTAAAATAAAACCAGAAATTATTAAAGCTTTAATAAAAGAGGTTCTTGAATTAATATCGATAAAAGCTGATTTCCAAAAGAGACGAGGTGTTACCACTTCCTATTTATAAATCTTTTGCCGAAATGTTTATATATTAATTATATTTTATCTCTTAGCTAGGATTTCTAGCCTAAAAAGAAGATGATAATTACTAAAACTCCTTTAAGACTTCCTTTAGGTGGAGGTGGCACTGATTTACCATTTTTTTATCCAAAATTTGGTGGAGAACTAGTAACTGCAGCCTTTTCAAAATATATTTATGTAACAGTATCAAGAAGACATTTTCATGATAAATATAGGATAGCTTATTCAAAAACAGAGAATGTTGATAAAATTAACGAAATAGAGAATGATAGAGTTAGAGAGGCTTTAAAACTTCTCAATATTAATGACACTCTTGAAATCTCTACAATATCTGAAGTTCCTGGAAGTTCTGGTTTAGGTAGTTCTGGAGCATTTACAGTTGGGTTGCTAAAAGCCCTTCACGCATATAAAGGAGAAAATGTAAGCTCTAAAACTTTAGCAGAAGAAGCTGCTAAAATAGAAATTGAAATCTTAAAAGAGCCTATTGGAAAACAAGACCAATATGCATCAGCAATAGGCGGGTTAAATCATTTAAAAATAAATAAAGAAGGAACTGTTTTTGTAAGTCCATTAAATTTATCATATGAAACTATTAGGGATTTAGAAGTTAATTTACATATGTTTTTTACAGGAATAATAAGAGATTCTATAGAAATTTTAAAAGATCAAAGCAAATCCGTGTTAAGTGATGAAGCTAAACTAGAGAGCATGAAACAAATTAAGCAAATAGGCCTTGATATAAAAAATACACTTGAAAAAGGCGATACAAAAAAATTTGGAAGATTAATGAATTTACATTGGGAAACAAAAAAGAAAACATCAGATAAAATGTCTGATGAAAGAATAGATAATTTGTATGAGATTGGTTTAAAAAATGGAGCCCTTGGTGGGAAAATTATGGGGGCTGGAGGTGGAGGATTTTTATTGTTTTATTGTGATACAAATATAAAAGAGTTTATTAGAGCAATGACTAGTAAAGGATTAATGTACGTTCCTTTTAGATTTGATATGGATGGAAGTAAAATTATGCTGGATGTAAGATGAATAAAGAATATATAGAAAAATATTTGAAAGAAACTCAAGAAATAGCTCAAATTATCAATAAAGAAGACATTGATAAATTTATAAAAATATTATTTGATGCCTGGAAAAATAATAATAAAATTATTACTGTTGGAAATGGTGGATCCTCAAGCACAGCATCTCATTTTACAGGAGATTTACTAAAAACTGTTGCAAATACCAGTTCTATGAAAGAAATTAGTAAAGTAAAGGGATTTAAATCTATTTGTTTAAATGATAATGTAGCTTCATTAACTGCTTGGACAAATGATTCTGGATGGGACAATGCTTATACTGGATTATTAAATACTTTATTGGACAAAGACGATGTAGTTCTATTAATTTCAGTTCATGGTGGTTCAGGATGGTCTGGTAATATTGTCCAAGCAATGCAATTAGCAAAAGAAAGGGGAGCTAAAATTTTAGGATTATCTGGCTTTAATGGTGGAAAATTAAAAGAGATGGCTGATGCTTGTATTGTTGTACCAAAAGATTCTACTCCACATGTTGAAGGATTTCATGGAGTTTTACAGCATTTAATCATTTTTAGACTAGTAGATTTAATTAATGATTACTCAAAAAAAGATGTAATTAATAAAATAAAATCTCTAGCAGATGAATCTGAAGACCCTATAATTAAAATTCAATTGAATGATATACTAAAAAAACAAAATATTAATGGGAATAATGAAATCATATATTAAATTTTTTGCAGATACAGCGGATCATTCTGAAATAGACTATTGTTTTTCTAAAGGAGTAAATGACGGTATAACAACAAATCCCAGAATAATGAAAAACGCAGGAATTACAAATTTTGAACAAGCATGTAAATCTATTTTAGAAAGATATACTAATATAGATGTAAGTCTTGAAACTGATTTAAGAGAACCAAATAAAACTAAACCTCCACATAATGGAATTAATTTATCTGATCTAGATTCAAGAGTAGATGATGTAAAATTAACTTTATTACAACAAGCAAATGTTCTTTCAAGTTTAAGTCCTAGAGTTGTTGTAAAAATACCAATATCTAGAGGTGGTATTATTGCTACTGAATATCTTTCAAAGATAGGAATAAAAACAAATGTTACAGCTTGTATGACTCCATATCAAGCATTGGAAGCTGCAAAAGCTGGAGCTACTTATGTAAGTTTATTTGCAAATAGAATGTTAGATGGCCACATAGTTGAGCTTGCAACAGGAAGCTTAAATACAATTAGCAATAATGGAAATTGGAAAGATATTATAAAAGTAGAAAAAGATAAATTTCTTGATCAAGCTTGGAGTAGAACATTAGAACAAATAGCTTATGTTGCTAAAAAACTTGATGATACTAGTAGTTCTTTAATTGTTGGAAGTATTAGGTTACCGGAAGACATTTACAAAATCGCTTTATGTAGACCACAAGTTATAACAATTCCTAAGAAAATTGTAGAAGGCTTAAACAATATCCCAGAAATTAAAAAAACTCTACGAACTATTAAAACTAATAATGTGATAATAGGCAATTCATTATCTCATCCAATGACCCATATTACATTAAAAGACTTTGAAGAAGCTGCAGATTCATATCGAAATATTAATTAAATTATTTTATTTATTATTTTTTAAAAGAACATTATTTTTAAGTATATTAGCTACTTTCTCTCCTAACCAAAGTGCTTGGTTAGTTCCCCTATCCCAAGGATATATATGATTCATATTTGCTATAAATAAATTTTTTATTGGTGTTTCTATAGGCGGAATCATCTTAGAATAATTCAGTGGGAGTATTGGCTGAGCATTTGTAAAACGAGTAAAAAAACTCCTATTAATCCAAGAACGTTCAAACCTAGGATTAATTTTTTTCAAACAAGGGATAATCATTTCAAGGAATTTATCTTCACTAAGCTGCCATAATTTATCATCATAATCAAGATATTTTCCAACCCAAATAATGTGTTTATTATTATAATATTTTTTATCAATAAAATTTGTGTGTTCTGCCACCATCATAAATGGAAAAGTTTCGTCATTAACATTTAACCAATAAGTCCCATCATCAAGAAAACTATGATTTAATTCTAAAACAAAATATTGAGCGCCAATTGACTTTAATTGGCTATGATTTTCATAATATTCTTTAGGAAATTTAAATAATTTAAGAGCAACTTGTAGTGGTACAGCAAATACAATTATATCAAAAATAAATTTTTTCTTTCCAATAAATACTTCAAATTTCCCATTATTGTGCTTAATTTTTCTAATTTTTGAGTTTAGCATAATCTTAGCATTAGATTTTTTAATTTCATCTGCAATTTTATCAGCATATGTTTGAAATCCTCCACCAATATAAGCTAAATTCTTTGTACGTGGATGTATTCTAGCCCAAAACCAGGCAGCATTAATCTGTTCAGCATATTTTCCAAATTTCCCATTAAAAAGAGGTTTCCAAATAACTTCAAAAGAATTCTTGCCCATATACTTTTTTATAAAATTAAAAGACGTAATTTTTTCATATTTTAAATAATTTTTGTCTAATCTTATCCAAAACATAACAAGTCCTGTTCTCAACCTATTTATGAAAGAAATAAATGGAAATTTTAATAATGAAAATGGAGAATCTAGTTCTGCTATTTTACCATTATAATAACATGAAGATTTAGTATCTTTTATGATTAATTTATCACCCATTCCAATTTCTTTGGCGATACCTAGTGCATAGCTATCGCTTGTAAAAAAATGATGAATAACTTTATCAACAGGCCATTCCCATTCTTTAACTTTTATTCCAGAAGCTAATCCTCCAACAAAATTATTATGCTCAATAATTGTTACTTCATGATTAGTTAAGTCTTTTAAGTAATATCCTACTCCAAGTCCAGTATATCCTCCACCAATTATTCCTATTTTTGCCATTTTTCTTTAGATAATCCCATATATATAAAGGTTCTTAAGTAAAACTATATAAAAGCTTATAAATAAATCAAAAAGATTTGGTTAATGGAAAATAAACTTACAAATGAAAATATATTTATTAAAAACCTTACTTTAATTATTTCAGTTTTTGTTTTAATTTTTGTTTTATCTTTCAAGATATATTTAATTTTTTCACAACCACCAGGATTTGATACTGGAGCATTATCATATATTGCAAAAGAAATTAATAATGGCAAGTTACCATATATAGACCTTTTTGACCATAAACCACCACTAACTTATTATTCCTTAGCATTATTTTTTAAACTTTTTGGAGAGTCTATTATCTCAACTAATGTGTTTTCATTTTTCATAGGAGTTATTTTATTAATATCTATTTTTATTGTAACAAAACTTATGTTAAGCTACAAACTAGCAATTATCTCAACAGCAATTTCATCTGTTTTTTTTATTACAAATATTCCTGCAATGGAAATCCCCATGATAATTTTTGGACTTTGGGGCGTTTATTTTTATTTATCTCACCTTAACAAAGAAAAACCAATTTTATTACTATTATCTGGAATTTTTATTGGTTTTTCTATATGGTTCAAACAACCAGGAATCATATTCTTTATTAGTATCTTAACACATCAAATTTATTTGTATCATAAAAAACATGAATTGTTTAAAAATATTTTAAGAAATAATATTCTTATAATCTTAGGAATAATTGTTATTAGTATACCATTACTCTCTTATTTTTTATACACAATAGGTTTTAGTAAATTTTTTTATTCTATTATTACTTTCAATATTTTATTCACAGGTTCTTCGAGTAAAATCTTAGTTATAGGGAAGCTTTTTTTATTAATTATCTCAATGTTTGGATTATTAATTCCATTTATATTTATTAAGCAAGGTAAAGAAAAAAAACTAGAAAGTTTTTTCATAAATTACTTTATTATAATGTTAATCTTTTTAGTTTTAAGTAAAGAGATATTTGAGCAACATTTATTTCAATTTATTCCATTTATATCAATTTATGTAGTATATTCTTTTTCATATATAAAAAACAAAGAACTAAATAAAATACTTTCAGTATTAATCATTATATTTTTTATATATTCCTCTTTGACATTTTTAAATGAATTTATAAAAAATAGATCTAATAGTCCTGAAACAATTATAGAACAAATTAACTTACTAATACCAAAAAACTCTGAAGTCTTTTCAGATAATCCAATATATTATTTTTTAGGTAATTATGAAAATAACTATAAACTTTTTTTTATAGCTCCAAGCGTAGTATCTGTTTTTGATTTAACGGACTTTTGCAAATTCTCAAAGATGCAGGATTATTTAATCTTAACACATAGAAAAAAATTTCTTGGTGAAGAAAATTTAGAATGTATAAAAGAAAATTTTCAATTAGAAAAAAAATTTGATAATATTGGTGAGTCTTTTGTAGAAATCTGGGCAAAATCTTAAATAGTTAATATTGATGAAAATTATATAAACATGGCAAAAATAATAAATGTTGTTTCTAAAGAAGAAAGAGAAGTAATAGATAATGATAATGATTCACTTAAAAATGCAGCAGAACAATTAAACGTTTTATTTGGGTGTGAAGATGGTAAATGTGGCTCATGCAGAGTTGAAATCATAGATGGCATGAAAAATTTAACAAAACTAACAAAAAACGAGATAGAATTTCCAAATATCAATGGACCTTATAGATTACTATGTCAATGTAAAATAAAAAATGGAGAAGTTAAAATTAGACCAGATTAAAAATCAATTTTTATTATCTTTTTTATTAGTAATAATCTCATAAATAGTATTTTTTATGACTAATAAATCCTCTTTTGTTATTATTTTAAAAAATAAGCATAAAGGAGTAAGTAATGCTGAAAAAATTATTCCAAAATACCTTAATTTAAATACAATTAGTATAAAAAACACACTAAAAAAAGACATCAATAAGATCTTTTTTATCTCTTCGTTTTTGCTAATTATTAAAAGTATAATAAAGTGTGCTAGAGAAATAGCTATTACAACACCTAATACTGATATTATAGGAATTAAGATTACTCCTAATATTAGATTTATCATTATTCCTAGTATTACAGGAAATAGTGCTTTTTCAGACTTTAATTTTCCGACATAATAGGAATATATTATATAATATGATGAAAAAAACACCATCCCTATGGTTAATATAGCAATGTAAATTTCACTTCCAACATACTGAGAGAAAAATATTTTGATTATTGGAAAAATAAATGAAATTAGTATAGATGATAATAAAAGGGTGCAAAAAAAGGATATTCTTGTAACCCTATGTAGAACTCTTTTTGATTTTTTAATGCTTGCTATCTGCCCAGCCCTTGTTATCATAAACATGGATAGGGTAAAAGGAATTATTGCAACTACTCCTGCAATTGAACTTGCAATGCTGAATTCAGCCACAGATTCAAATTTGCCAAAAAATCCTAATAATGTAGAATTCACCCAATTAAAAAGAGTAAATATACTTCCAATCATTGTAATTGTCAGAGCTGATTTAAAATAAGCTTTACTTAGATTGAAATTATTTTTTTCTTTAAAATTTAAAATAAGCTCTTTTCTAATAGGATATGCAATAGCGATAAAAGAAAATAAATTTCCTATTGAATAAGCTGTTATAACTCCAAATTTTCCGTAGTCTTTCAAAAGATAAGCAAAAATTAAAGTTAGTATAATTGAAAACAATCCAACTTTAATTGGATAATCATATTTCGATTTAGCTCTCCAAAAAGCCATTGCAATAGAAGTTAACATAATTAGTGGGAAGGTTATAACTAAAGGAAATATCCACGGGAATTTTATTGTTAATATTAATCCAATACCAAATATAAAACAGGTTATTATAGATAATATCCCAAATATTGACCCAATTTTCTTTTTTTTAACTAATAAAGGAATTAAAGCGTCTGGCAATCCTAAAAATACAAATAACATTATTAAATTCCTAATATTAAATACAAAACTTCCCATTCCATATTCACTTGGAAGATAAAGATTAGCAAAAACTAGCAATACTAAATAAACTATTACTTTTGATGCTATGCTATAACCAAAAGCAAAAACAGTCTCTTTTTTTCCTTTTATCAATTTATCCTCTAATTTTATTTTTTATAATCCTTGCAAGCTTAGATTTTCTAAAAAGCTTTCTTCCTATTGCAATATGTATAGGATAATCTTTATAATAATAAACTATTCTGCCCCATTTTTCCTTGAATTTATTAACCCCTTTTATATGTCCAATTGGATTAATTTGATACCCTCCAAGGTCTAATCTTTTATAACCATTAGATTTGCTCCATTTTATACACTCCCAGTATAATAAATTATTTGGTTGCATTTTTTGATATTCATTTAATGAAGCATTTCTTGAAAGTCTTGGAGGTTGTCCTTTAATTATTTCAAGTGTAGCTCCTGCTACAAGTTTACCATTTTTTTTACATGTAAAGAATATCTGCCCATGCTCTTTAACATGCTCTAAAGTTTCTATATTTGCTCCGCCTTTAGAGATTGTATTTTTATAAATTTCATAGAATTCTTCCCAATCTTTTTTGTTATTAGAAATTTCAACATTCAAATTTTCCTTTTTAGCTCTTCCAATTCCCCATCTAGCATCTTTATGTAAATTTTTTAGTATTTCTTCTTCAGTTTGATTTAAATCTACAATTACTGTTGCATTGGTGTCTTTCATATGTTTTAAAATATAATTAATATTATAAAGATATCTTTTATACTAATTGCGTGGAATGATAAACTCCCCTATTATTTATTTCTTTTTTAGAACACTATGTGGAAGCAAGGGAATTTTATTTAACATACATTCCTCTTTCCATTTTTCAATATGAACCTTTCTTCCTTTATATCCACCAACTCCTAACCCATCTAATACAGTTGCTAATAAATTTTCTGGAGCAAAGAGATGTGGATGAGTAACTTCTACAGGAGCTCTAATTCCTGGCAATGAAGAACCATCCTTTAATACTAATTCAATACCTGGCCCTAAATAAGGAGGGTTGTATTCTGGAGTATAAACTTCTGGAATTCCATTAACTATTCTTGTTTGATAAACTCTTGGATTTTCTAATATTGAACCAAATGGTCTATTTTCAATGCTCGAAATTGGAATCATATAAGATTCTCTATTAAACCAATTCCATCCACCATCTTTTTTTGGTGTTCCCTCTGCATCTACGGGAACTACTTCTTCAGAACTAAATGGAAGTTTTCTTATTTGCAATGAATTAATACTTGTTTGAGATTCTCTTATTATGTCTAAAAAAGCTTTTACTTTATAAATTAATTCTCCATTTTCCCAATAAACTTCTAATTCATCACTAGGCTCTAATTCTTCAACATCAATAAACATTGGTTTAACTTTATCTATATCTATTCCTATCCTTTTTGCAGATTCAATAGTATATTCCTTTGAATCATTTGGAACTATAAGTTTCGGTTTTGCTTCATTTGTCATTATCAAAACTTCTTCTGCTGTTTCACGAAGTCCAGTTTGAACTAAACCTTCTCCGCTAAAAGTAAATTCTTTTGAGTGAGTATATCCTGCGTATGCACTATGATACATTTTATGGGTTGGTGCAAATTTGTCCCTTCTATGACATATAATCACATCATCGTTTAAGACATAAATAGAACCAGCAGAAGCAGGCTTTACAGGATTGTTTTGATCTGCTATTTCAGCAAATCCATGATTTAATAATTCTTCCAAAGAGTTTATTCCAAATCTTAAGCTTTCCTGGCTTTCTGGGAATCTTCCATGAACATCTTCCTGGTTTTCTGGATAAAATAACCTTAAAACCATGCCTTTTTCTGGAGCTGTTTTATCTTTAAGACGAGCATCTGCTTTGAAAACTTTGAAATGGTATATATCTGTTTGTGGCATGAAAGCCACATTATCATTGACTATAAAAAGATTTGTATTATTGAAAAGAATATATAATATATTAATAACAACCCTTTTCTCATTTATGTAAAAATAATCTCAAATGACTAGTTAATGCATCTAAAGAATTCGTAAAAGTTACATTTAATGTTTTTTCTGTATATTCAGTATTAAGAACGAGTCTTCTCGGACCAGATTTTCTATTTTCATATTTTAACTCTCCAACTTTTGTTGGAAGACCTGCTTCTGTCCATATTTGCAAAAATTTCGTGGCTAATTCATACCTTGAAAAAGCTCTTCCATTACAAGATAAATGAAACATCCCTTCTAAATTAGAACTATAAATTCTTTTCAATACTTTTAAAAAATCACCAAAATAACTTGGTCTTACATAATCATCTATCGAAAAAGGAACATGTTCCTTATCTTGTAAAGCTTGTACTGCAGCATTTATTATTTTATTATCTACTCCAAGCATTGTTTGAATTCTTATTACTGATCCTTCCTTATCCAATACTATCCTTTCTGCTTCTAGTTTTGTTAAACCATAAAAACTGCAAGGATTAGGGTTATCATACTCTTTTGATTCAGATGAGGTATTGCCAGTCACATGATCTGTTGATACTAAAATTAATTTATCAGATATATCACATAATCTCCTCGTTAATTCTACATTTATCTTTCTTACTTCATCTTTATTTTCCTCTCTTTCAGAATAGCTAGTATCTGTAATTGCTGCTAAATGTAAAATAAAGTCATATTTCTCTCCAAATGGATTTTCTGTTATTTTTACGTTTACTTTTCTTTTTTTAGAAACTATATCATTTATTGAATTTCTGTTCTGTAATAAGTGGATTTCTTCTTCACTACTAAAAATATTCTCTAATTCACTAATTACTCCTCTACCTATTTGTCCAGAACATCCAGTTATTAAGATTTTTTTATTTTTTATATCCCCTTCCATAAAAATACTCTTTTTATACTTTTATAAGCATTTATATCTTAAAGAAGTGTATAAAATATAAACATTTATTTGTTATTTTTAGCCCTTAAAATTATCTGTCTTCCTACTCTATGGTACAAAAACCTTACTTTTTCTATTTTAAAGCCCTCTTCTTGTAAAATCTTTCCTATTCTTTTCAAAGAATACTGATAAACTTTATATCCTGTAGGTCTAAAAATTATCTTATAAATAACAGAGACAATTCTTCTTAATCTAGAGTCATCTTCAACGTCAAAAATTAGCTTCCCTTTATTTTTCAAAACTCTTCTTGCCTCTCTTATGGCTTTTCTTAAATCTCTTTCATTTAAATGAACCCAGACCCTCATTGTTATAACTTTATCAAATGAATTATTTTTAAAAGGCAAATTAAACATGCTAGCACATACGTACTTTCCAATAGGATTTTTTTGTCTTGCAATTTCTAACATACTTTTTGCAGTATCTATTGCAGTTACCTTGCCTAAGTGTTTTGTTAGAAAACCGCTGCTACATCCTAACTCAAGAACTTTATCTTTAAGATTCTTATCAATCAGCTCTAAGAAATACTTCAGCTCTCTTTTTCTTTTTTCTCTTCTATATTTTGTGCCCTCTCTCTGCTTGTCATAAGTGCTAGTAACTATTCTTTGCTTATAGTAATTGCTGAATTTATTTGCATCTTCACTTTCCATTTCCTTTATATGTTTAGTTTATTTTTAAAGATTACTTATTTTAATTATAATATAGATAACCTTTTAACTGATTTATCTATTATTGGTTATGGCATTTTTAATGACTTTTGATATTGAACCTGATTTACATACAAATAAGTATAAAGGTGTTGTAATTGGTATAAAAAAAATCGTAGATATTTTAAAAAAGCATGAAAAGAAAGGCATATTTTTTACAACTTGTGATTGCATTGAGAAACATCCTAACATATTTATAAATTTAAAAAATAACGGTCATGAAATAGCATTGCATGGATATAATCATGTAAGGTATGATGAGCTAACAATTGGTGAAATAGAAGATCAGCTAAAAAAGGCAATTTATACTTTTGATAATTGTTTGGGTTTTAAACCAATAGGATTTAGAGCGCCCCAGCATTCAATTAATGACAATACTTTAAATTTATTGCAAAAATATAACTTCAAATATGATTCTAGCTATACTCCTTTAAACTTATTACAATTTTTTTTCTTTCCAAAAAAAATAAGGTTAAATCTTACAAGTTTTTTCTCTCCATTAAACACTTATAAGATAAGACAAAATTTAAAAGAAGTTCCTACATCTTCGCTGCTAATTCCTTTTGTATCATTAACTGTAAGGATTTTACCAAAGTTTTTATTAAGAATCTATGTTAATTTAATAAAAATCTTTTACAAACAACCTATATTTTATGCGCATTCATGGGATTTTATAAGGATGCCAAATAGCAAAATAGATAAATTATTTCCACATAAAAATTTCATAAAAAAACTCGATTATATTTTAAGCTTAAAAAAATGAAAATCTTAGAACTTACAAATTTTTCAGCAGGTATTTGCGGAGTTTGGCAGAGAGTTAAACAAGAATCTTTATTACTAGCTAAAAAAGGACATGAAGTTAAGATTTTTTCTTCTAATGCAGTTAAAAATAGCAATGAAATAGCTAATAATGAAGAAAAAATAGGTATTGTAGAAATAAAACGATTCCCATTTAAAAAACTTGGTGGAGAAAGCTTTATGTCATGGAATTTTGAAAATGAAGCTTTAAAATTTCAACCAGATTTAATTATTGCACATTCATATAGGCACTTACACACAACAAAAGCTTTAAAATTAGCTAAAAAATTAAAAGAAACAAAGAAAAATGTAAAAGTCTTTCTTGTAACCCATGCTCCCTTCGAAAGAAATAGGGGATTAATACAAAATTTCATTGTTTGGATATATGATAATTTCATTGGTAAAATAATATTAAATAAATTTGACAAAATTATTGCTATAACTAAATGGGAAATTCCATATTTGGAAAAATTAATGGTAAATAAAGAAAATATTGTTTATATTCCTAATGGTTTGCAAGATGAATTTTTTACTCAAAAAAAATCAAAAGAAGAAAACAAAATATTATTTTTAGGCAGAATTTCACCAATAAAAAATTTAGAAGTTATAATTAATGCATTTGAAAAGATAGAAGATAAAAAAATAATGCTTGAAATTTTAGGGCCTGGTGAAGAAAGTTATTTAAATTATTTAAAAAAATTGATAGACGACCTTAAATTAAACAATATGGTAATTTTTTCTAATCCTATATATGATCTTAAAGAAAAAATAAAAAAAATAGATTCATGTAAGATATTCGTTTTACCGAGTAAAAGCGAGGGAATGCCACAGTCACTAATTGAAGCAATGGCAAGGAAAAAAATTGTTATTGCAAGTAATAATACTGGAAATATGGATTTAATAGAAAATGAAAAAAACGGTTATTTGTTTAAAAATAATAATCAAAATGAGCTAGCAGAGAAAATTAACTATGTCTTAAGTGAAAAAAATAAGATTGAATTAAATAAAATTAAAATAATGGCAAAAAAAAGCTCAAAAAGATTTTTATGGAATGATTTAATAAATGATTTAAATAAATTAATCTTAAAATAATACGAAGTTATTTTTTTGCATAAATTGTTGGGTCTTTTATCCCAGACCAGTAAAATCCTTCTTTTCTTAATCTACATGACAAACAATAGCCACAATGAATATTATTAGTTTTAGCTCCTGAATAACAACTATATGTCTCATTAAAATTAATATCTAATTTTTTACCTATTTTGATAATCTCTTCTTTATCTTTATTAATTAAAGGAGCAATAATTTTTATGCCTTTGTTAGTCACTGTTTTTTGAAGGTTATTGATTTGTTCTATAAATTTAGATGTTGCATCTGGATAAAATTCTTTGCCCTCATTTTTAAAACCAATAAAAATACCATATTTTTCTTTATTTTTTATATATAACGATTCTGCAAGAGCCAAAGCATAACTTAGAAAAATTAAATTTCTGCAAGGAACATAC
The DNA here is from genome assembly GCA_964360755.1 of Candidatus Woesearchaeota archaeon. GTDB lineage: Archaea > Nanobdellota > Nanobdellia > Pacearchaeales > GW2011-AR1 > JACPLR01. Next base: position 32,540 of record CAYHYE010000002.1, on the reverse strand, counting down.
CATTTTAATGATTCTTTTGACGTATTTTTTAATTGATTTCTCTTAATTGTTTTTGCTTTTACATTAGAATTTAACAATGAAGTTGATAATTTTTTTAATTCTGGTAAAATTGCTTCTTCAAACTCAGCATTTAAATTTTTAGCACATTTTTTAGAAAAATACCTTTCCTGTTTCACAGTTCTTTGTCCATAATTAAAAAATAAGATAATTAATTTTTTATATTTCAGTCTATTTTTAACATAGTGGGCAGTCACAACACTATCTAATCCACCAGAGCATAAAATTATAGCTTTTTTCTTATTTTTCATTTAAACTAAAATAGAACAAACTTTATAAGTTTAATTTGTTCCTATCTGCTATGAAAAAGAAAGCTAAAGATCTTGTAAAAGACGATAAAATAAAAATCTCAGGAAAAATTTGGAAAGTGGAAAATATTGAAATTTCTGATATTGGAAAACAAGGATCTAAAAAATGTCGCCTAGAAATTTCTTCTGAGAAAGAAAAAATAGCTATAATAAGGCCATCAGAATATCCCTTTGAGGTTTGTTAAAATGAAAGGTTGCTGGAACTCTAAGAAACCCGCTGGAGGTTTGTTAAAATGAAAGGTTGCTGGAACTCTAAGAAACCCGCTGGAGGTTTGTTAAAATGATTACAATTATTATAACTTCTTATAATGAACCAAAAGCAACTGAAAGGGCTATTAAAGTATTTTTAAATCAAAAAATGAAACAAAAGTTTAAAATAATTGTCGTTGATCCTTTTCCAGAAGTTGAAAAATATTTAAAAAAACAAATTAAAGATAAAAGAGTTGATTTTTTCCTTGATCCAGGCGAAGGTAAGAGTTATGCTCTTAATTTATTATTGGAAAGATTATACAATGATAATAAAAATGATTTGCTTATTTTTACCGACGGCGATGTATATGTTTCAGATAATTGTTTAAATGAAATAATAAAAGCTTTTGAAAATAAAGAAATAGGATGCATAACTGGAAAACCTGTTTCAATAGACAAAAAAGATACAAAATATGGATATTGGTTTTCAGTATTATTTGCAGGAATAGATAAAGTAAGAAAAAAACTTTCAGATGAAAAAAAATTCTTTGAATGTTCTGGATATTTATTTGCTATAAGAAACGGAGTTATAAAAGAATTTCCATTAGATACCTCAGAAGATAGTATAATTCCTTATTTATTTTGGGAAAAAGGCTATAAAATATTTTATTGTGATAAAGCAGAAGTTTATGTGAAGAACCCGGATAACTGGAAAGATTATATAAATCAGAAAGTAAGAAACATAAAATCACATGAAAATCTTAATAAAATAGCTCCAGATATTCCAAGAACAAAATCTTTCTGGAATGAAATTAAATATGGAGCTATTTTTGCACTTTCACAGCCCAAAAGTTTTAAAGAGTTTATCTGGACAATTGAAATGTATTTTGCTAGGCTATATATTTATTATAAAGCATTTAAAGAGTTAAAGTCTAAAAAAAGTTATTCTGATGGTTGGAGAGAAACTGAAATAAATTCTACTAAACCTTTGGATTAAATTACTTAACTATTATAAGAAGCCATAATCTTATCAATTATACCAGTTGTTGAAAACCCTTCTTCTAGTTCAAAAACAATATAAACTCCTTTATTTCTTTCAACTAGATTTTTTTCTTGATTTATTCTTTCTTTAATAAAACTCCCGCCCTTAACATGAAACTCAGGTTTTATAATTTCCAAGTATTTTAATGGAGTGTCTTCATTAAAAATTGTTACATAATCTATACATTGTAATGATGAAAGCATCATAGCTCTTTCATATTGGTTGATTATTGGTCTTTTTTCACCTTTATTTTTTTTAACAGAGGCATCACTATTTAATAAAACAATCAAAACATCTCCTTGATTTTTTGCTTTTTGAAGTAAGATAACATGTGCATAATGAAGTATATCAAAAGTTCCATTTGTTGTTACGATTAATTTCTTATCTTGTCTTAAGGTATCAACAATTTTTTCTAAATCACCTATCTGCTTTAATTTATTTTCCATTTGTTTTTAAACTTTATAAGTTCCTTTTTTAATTCGTCAAAACTTGTTACAATTTTCATACTACCAATTAAAATAGCGCTTAATTGGTCAAACGCTTCTCCGATAGACTCATCTGTTTTTAATCCAATTACTGGAATCTTATTTGCATAAGCATATCCTAACTCCCAAGCTGTTCCTGCTCCAACATGCAAACCGTTTAAATTAGCTATAACTAATTTAATATCTTTAAAACCTTTAATTATATCACCTTCAAATATTCTTGTTACGTCATCCATATTTTTTGCAACTCCTACATCTCTATGTGGAAGAAATGTTCCAAATCCTAATTCTTTAGATATTTTATCAATTTTTTCAAGTTCTTCTTTTTCAATTTCAGTTCCTATTTTTCCAGCTATATATGCTTTCATAATCTTTAAATAAAGCTTATAGTTTTAAACCTTATCATGAAAATCTGTATAATTAAATTAGGGGCTTTAGGCGATGTAGTTAGAACCACACCAATCTTATTAGCTGTTAAAGAAAAATATCCAGATTCTAAAATAATTTGGATAACTATAAAATCATCTTATGAGATTTTGGAAGGAAATCATTATATAAATAAAATACTGACATTACCTTTAGATCTTGATAATTTAGGGGAATTTGATATTCTTTATAGTTTAGATATTGAAGAAGAAGCGACTAAATTAGCTTTAAAAATAAATGCTAAAGAAAAATTTGGTTATTATGATAATGGTGGATTTCCATCTGCTTTTAATGAAGAGGCAAATTATTATTTGAACACTGTTTTCGATGATGATTTAAAAAAATCTAACAGAAAAACATATCAAGAAATGATTTTTGAAATATGTAAATTACCATGGAAAAAACAGAAAATGAGCCTATTTATTCCAGAAAATTCTAAACATATAATAAATAATTTTTTAATTGAAAATAATTTAAAAAATAAAAAAATTTTAGGACTTAACATCGGTTCATCCAAAAAATGGCCATCAAAAGCCTGGCATAAATATAATATCATAGAATTTATTATGAAAGTTAAAGAAAGAGGTTATGAAATAATTTTGCTTGGTGGATTGGATGAAAAAGAAAAAATGAATGAAATAGAAAAAGACCTTTTAAATAATAACATTAAAATATATTCAAAAAATACTTCAAATTCTTTAAAAGATTTTTTTGCCTTAATTAATATATGTAATATAATAATTTGTGCAGATACTTTAGCCCTTCATGTAGCCCTAGGATTAAATAAAATAGTTATTGGTTTATTTTTTTGCACTTCTTCTTATGAAATAGAGGGATATAGTATGCTTAAAAAAATAACATCACCAATGCTTTTTGACTTTTTCCCTGCTAAAATGGATCAATATGACGAAGCTTTAACAAAAAGCATTTCAGTTGATGAAGTTTTAAAATTTATATAATAACAAATAATAAAAACTTAATTTATTTATATTATTATGGAAAATAATGAAGAATTGTCTCAAGAAAAATTAGGAATAAAAAAAGAAGAAATTACTTTTTATGATTGGCATAAAACAGTCTTGATATTAATTTTAATATTTGCCTTTATTATACGGCTTTATTATTTCTTTTTAACAAAAGATCAAGCAGTATGGTGGGATGAAGCAGAATATTTGTTAAAAGCTAAAAATATTGCTTTAGGAACACCAGAAACTGGCTTTTGGTATGGCAGACCAATTTTATTTCCAATAATTTTATCTGGATTTTATTTTTTAGGACTTGATGAGACAGCAATTAGATTTTCTTTAATAATTGTATCTGTTTTCTCTATTTATCTTATTTATCTTGTTGGAAGAAAAATGTTTGATGAAAAAGTAGCATTAATTTCAGCACTTCTTTATTCTTTTGTTTATATTAATTTATTCTACTCTATGAGAATTATGAATGATGTTTTAACACTTACTATAGGGCTACTAGCATTTTATTTTTTTCTTACAGAAAAGAAAAAATTAATCTGGCTTGTTGTTCCATTACTTGCAGTTAACACATTAATAAGATTTCCAGTATTTTTCTTTTTTGTTATTTTAGTTATTTATGTTGCTTTTACAGAAAAATTATCAGCCTTGAAGAATAAGGATTATTGGATATCTTTAATACTTGGAATGATTATAGGCTTGATATATTTTTATTGGTCAAAAATTAAATTTGGGGACCCACTATATACAGTTAAAGTTGCAGGCGGTGGAGCTGTTTCAGGAACAAATATCTCTTTAGGAATATTGCAACTAAAGCAATATTTATTGACATTTCCGCTTTATTTTCAATGGGTTTTGCTGATTGTTTTTATTTTTGGTTTTCTTTTATTTATGGATATTATTTTAGGATTTGATTTAATTTTGAAAAAAAAGAATAATAAACTAGCAATGAAATTTTTTACATTAATTTGGTTAATTATTCCACTAATTTATTTTGGATTTTTTGTCAGCCACTACGAGGACAGATATATCTTTATGACTTTTCCCGCAATATTTTTCATAATAAGTGTTTCAATATTAACTATCTATAAATTTTTTATTAAATATAATGGGGAGTTAGCAATGTTAATTGTTTTCTTGATAATAGTTTTTGGTAGTTATCAAATGATTAAAACATCTGATTCGATAATTAAGTCAAAAATAGACAGTTTCTCTCAACTTAAAGATGCAGGGATTTGGATAAAGGAAAATAGTCTATCAGAAGATAAAATTATGATAAGAAGCCATCCACAAAATACTTATTATTCTGAAAGGGAAAGTTATTCCATTCCTATAGATGAAAAAGACTTCAAATCTAATTTTACGGAAATTAGGCCAAAATACGTAGTTATTTCTATATTCGATTCTCCATTAAACAATGACTGGTGGGCCTATAATATTGATACTCAAAAATATGGGCTAGAATTAGTTAAAACTTTCCCTGAAGAAAAACCGCTAGTTGTTATTTACAAAACTAATTTTTAAATTTTTCTAAAATTTTCAAATATTCCATAGCTTTAGAATCCCAATCAAATTTTTTTGCCCAAATCTTTGCTTCCTTTCCCATATATTTTCTTTCTTTGTAATTATCAACTAAAAAGTTTATTTTATTTGCTAATTCTTTATGATTTCCATATTCAAATAATAAACCAGTTCTTCTATCTATAACAGAGTCTTTAATGCCAGAAACATTACTGCCTATAACTGGAATGCCAAAATAATTTGCTTCTATGTTAACTATACCCCAACCTTCTTTATAACTAGGGTTAACTAAAATCCAAGATTTTTGCATAATTTCTTTTTTTCTTTCTTCATCAACTTTACCAAAAAAAATTACATTATTTAATTTTTCTCTTTTTGCATAATCAACAGCTTTATCAAGATACTCCCCAGAACCAACAATCCAAAAATCAATATTTTGATTTTTTAACTCTTTTGCAGCCATTAATAAATGCATTATACCTTTATATTTTTTAATCCTATTTAAAAATAAGACTGTCGCCTTTTTATTTTTTTTATATTTTTTAAATTTATAGAACTCTATACCTGGATTAACTATATAAACATCATTATTAGACAATTTATCATTTTTTATTTCTTCAAAAGAACTATTTGATATAGTTATAATTTTATTTTTTTTGTATATTAATGGCATAATCACTGATTCTAAAAATTTTCCAATAATAGCTAAATGTATAGGCATCTCCTTAACCCATACATTTTTATGAATATGTTGTATATGAAGAAAAATCTCACCCTTTTTTATATATAAAGGAGAAAAAAATGGTATACCATTTTCAACATCTATTATTACATCAAAATTTCCAAAATCATTTTTTACATATTTTAAAAAAGAATGTAAATAAACACTAAACCTATTTCCTTTTCTTATTATTTTTATTCCATCACAATATTCTTCTCTTAATCCTCCAGAAAATTGTGGTGAGAACCAAACAATTTCATGTCCATTTTTTGCCCATCTTTTTGATAATTCATGAAAATATAACTCTGACCCTCCAGAATCAGGATTTTTTAAACATCGCCAACTTAAAATTAATATTCTCATTTCTTAAACCTATATTTAATTAATGTCAATATTGCCTGTATTCCATCATTAAATCTTAATTTCTTTCCTTCACTAACAGTCCTAGGATTATATTTAACTGGAACTTCATGAATTTTTATCTTTTTTTTAGCTATTTTCGCAGTAACTTCTGGGCAAAATTCAAATCTATTACATTCAAGATTCAATTTTTTTAACAAGTCTGCCTTAAAAACTTTATATCCTATAGGTTCATCAGTAATATTTATTCCATATAATAAATTTGCAACAAAAGTAATTATTCTACCACCAGTATAATATAATAAAGAATGTTTAATATTTTTACCTAGTATCCTAGAACCATAAACAACCTCTGCTTTCCCGTCTATAATTGGCTTTATAAGAGCTGGATAATCTGAAGGACTAAGTTCTAAATCAGCATCTTGTATTAATATAATGTCCCCAGTAGATTTCTCCAATCCAGTTCTAATTGCTCTGCCTTTCCCAAAATTTTTATCATGTTTTACTAATTTTATTCCATCTATCGTCTTTAATAAATTATAAGTATTATCTTTACTCCCGTCGTCAACAACTATTATCTCCTTAATTATTTTTCCAATATCTTGACGCTTAACTATATCTATTAAATCTAAAATAGTTGATTCCTCATTATATGATGGGATAATTATTGATAGTTTCATATTATTCTTTTACGAAGAAATATAGTATATAAAGTATTGTAGCATATGATAATATTAATTCCAAATACAATATAAAAAATCCTAAACTATTTAAAATCTTATCTAAATTATTTTTTAATTCATAATCGTCGAAAATAGTAGAAATACTTCTATCATATCCTATTGGATATAAATACCACTGATGTTTTTCTCTAATAATTGCTTTAATCGTAGGATTTAACAAGAGTTGAGTTTTATATATCCTATATTCTAAAATTTCTTCTCCATATAAATTAAAAGGCAAATAAAATTTCTTTTGATTCGGTCCAAAAAAATCTTTTTTTAGTACCGCTGTTTGATTAAATACTGCAACTATTTGTTCCATAGTATTATTAACTAATGGATTTTTTTCTATAGTTCCCCAACCACAATCATCAATTACACATTCGACAAAATATACATCAACTACTTCTAAATTATTTTTTGTAAGTTTTTGATCCAGTTCTGTAGCATAAGTTATGGCATCTACATAGTTTGTTCCAATAAATCCAAAATGCATATTACCACTATATATCCTATTATCTACAATAATAACTGCTTCCTTTGGAATATTTTTTTGTTTGTAATCTAGTAATTTTCCAAATGAAGACTCACCGTAGAAATGCGAATGGACAACATCTTTAGCCATACCTAAAAAAACAAGGTTAAATAAAATAATTATAACTAAAATATAATTTAATTTTATTTTTTTAGTTTTATTAATTATCTCATCTAATACAAATCCTGAACAAGGAGAGATGAAAACTAATACCCATATAAAATGTTTAGACATGGGAATTTGAGCTCCTAAATAAATAAACGCCGGTAAAAATGTTATTATAAAAAATAAAGAGTAATCTTTACGCCTGATAAAAAAAAGTATTAATCCTAAAATCCCAAATATGAATAATATAGGATCTCCCTTAAATAAGAAATTCAAAACTATCAAAAACCCTGGTAAATCGTTATCACCAAAATTCCTTTGATTTCCAAGAAAAAAACCTTTATAATCAGTATATGCCATCCATCCAGCTCCCCAAGAATAAAACTGTTTAGACTTTTCAACACCTAATCCTAAAACATTTGTAAATATAAGATCCATAAATCCATTATTTTTGTACAAAAGAAAATTATGAATTAGTGTAGGTAAAACTAAAATGAGTAAAATAAAAATAAATAATATAAATTTTTTAATAATTTTTTTATCATAAGTATTATTTACTAGTTCTTTATATAATAAAAGTAATAGGAAAGAAAATGCAAAAAATAAAGCATAAAGTTTTATCATTGTAGCAATGCCAATCATTATAGCTGAAAAAAATAAATTAATATTAGATTTAGATTCAAAATATAATAAAATAAAATAAGCACTAAACAAAGCAAAAAAACTTGTAGCTATATCCATTTCAGGGAGTGTACTTTTTATTAACATAGGAGAAAAAGCAATAAGTGTACTAGCAATTATAGCTGGTCTTTCAGATTTAAATAACCTTTTCGTAAAAATATAAACCAAAATAATCATTAAGCTTCCGAATATAACTGCTGAAAACCTAGATACTAACAAACTAACTCCAAAATACTTATAAAAAACCCCTTCAATGTAATACCAAAGAGAAGTTGATTGGTCCCATATAACTAATTTACCAGAATTAAAAATTCCATAAGGTCTAACTCCATGATTAACATCGTCTGCAGAAACACCTAAATTTATCGCAGATATTATTCTCAATATAAAACCAAAAATAACTAATAATATAATATATATCTTCACCTTATTAATTAATAATCTATTTTTAATTGTATTATTTTCCATATATTAATTTATTTAACTGCTTTATAAATCATTCTAATTATTGGTTCAAATAATTTTATTAATTTATTAAATTTAGATTTAGCTATCCTAAGCTGTATGATTGAAAAAAACATTTGTATTGAAGCTTTTTTCAGATTTAAAGTACTACCCTTAGCCTCAATCCAATTTGTTGGTAAAGATTTGATATGTAAACCATATTTTTTACAAGAGTACAACAAATCAATATCATAAGCCCATTGTGTCATCGTAAGCTCATTTATTACACTTTTAATTACTTCTTTCTTAAAGATTTTAGCTCCACATTGTGTATCTTTATAAGGTAAAAAAAACAATGATCTAACTATTATATTAAAAATTCTACTAACTACTAATCTTCTAAAACTGAATTTAGGAGTTATTTTAGCACCTTTTATATATCTGTCAGCAATAATTCCATCATAATTATCTATATTTTCAATTAATTTATAATATTCTAAAGGCGATGTTGCAAGATCAGCATCAACAAAACCAATTAAATCAAATCTGCTAGTTAAAGATTCCTTTAAGCCAGTATTAACAGCCAACCCCTTACCAGCTTCTTTTAATATAATGTATTTAATTGATTTATAGTATTTTTGATAGTTTTTAACAATTTTTTCAGTATCATCAGTCGTACCATTTATAACTATCAAAATTTGATAATTATTTTTTAATTTATTATCAAAGAATTTACAATAGCATTCAAGTGTTTTGCCTATTCTCTTCTCTTCATTATATGCAGGAATAACAATGCTTATAGATTTCATTTATTTATGAAAAAAAGAGCAATAATAAATATTATTATATTAGAAAATAAGAGAAACAGTGCAAATTCTTTTATAGAATCTGTATGAAATAATAAACTAAATTGTATAATAAATATAATCATCATAAAGAAAATTACTCTAATAACTGATATTTTTTCATTTTGTGATAAATAATAAGTTAATAATAAATTTGAAATTGATAAAATAGTGAATGAAATTCCTGTATATATAATAATTCCAGATACATCTATATATTTATCACTAAATAATATAGAAATAAACTGTTGCGGAAACAACCAAAATATTAATAATGCTGTAAAAGAAATGATAAGTATTAATACTAAAGACTTAACAAACAAAATGATTGTGTTTCCTTTATCTCCAGTCTTTTCAGAAGTTAATGGGAACATAACTTTGCTTATTGGAAGTGTAGAAAAGAATATCATTTTTCCTATTGTTGATGCTACAGCATATTTACCTACAACATCAGGAGGAAAAATCATTCTTGCAATAATAATATCCGTGCTTAAAATAACTATTATGGAAGCAAAAAGTAAAAATACATTCAGACTATAACTATATAAACCATCGATTTTAAGACGTTCTTTTTTATACTTGTAAATATCAATATAACTAAATATAGATATAAAAAAAGCTGCTAAAGCTGCAATTATTACAGAAGAAATTGCTCCAAATATTGATAAACCAAGTGATATTAAAATAACTGTTAAAAAAAGTTTTATTATCCCTTCTGAAAGATAATTTATACCAAGAAGATAAAATTTTTTAGTACCCTGTAATATTCCTCTTCCAACAGGCATAATAAAAACAATAAATATAGCAAAACCGCTTATTACTAACAAGCTAATTTCTATTTTTAGCAAATTAGAAATTATTGGTGTAAAAAGTATATATATTAAAAAGACAAATAAAGATATCTTAAGACCCTTATTAAAAAACTTATTAAATAAAGTTCTTATTTTACCATATTGTTTATATTTATAAAAATTTGAAGTATACTTAGTCACTATTGTTTGTATAGCTTCACTTGGAATAGTTATAATATAAATTATAGACATTAATGTCACAAGAACTCCGTATTGTGAAGGATCCAACATTCTAGCAGTTATGAAATGAAATAAATAATTTAAAAAATTAAAAATACTTATCATTATGAATAATACAATTCCTCCCTTCACCATTTCATCAGATAAAATTTTCTTTATCATTATTAACAATCCATTAATTTTTTACTTTTATATAAAATTACTCTTAATTTATGTAAGTAATAAAAAACCAATTAATATTATGCTTGCCTGAAATAGATAAATTGCTAAAGTAACTTCTATCTCATAAGCTTTTCCATTTTTTTTAAATTTTTTGATTAAAAATATTGCAAGGTGTTCTAAACCATATATTTTTTCATATGGCATCTTTATAGATCCGTCTTTTTCAGGTATTCCAAACGATTGTTTTTCTAATTTGCCCCTTAGTTTCAATCCTGCTTCAATTATATATGGTATAAATATAAACACTGTAAATAACTCCATATTACCCAAAATAGCGATTATTGCTATCAAGCATCCAATAGGATAAGTTAAAACATCTCCAGGAAATATTTTAGAGGGATATTTATTATAGAACATAAAAGCCATTAGTGAGACTACCATACAAATAATAATAAGACTTAACCAATTAGTCCCATTAAGCCAAGAAAATATTGCTAATGAAGATAAAATTAATATCCCCTGCCCAGCTTCTAAACCATTATACCCGGCAAGAAAATTAAAAGTTGCTGTTGCTCCAACAATTCCTATAGGTATTACAATTAATGGATATAAAAGACCTATATCAAATTGATATATAAAAGGTATAGAAACTGTATGAACTCCAGCATTAATAACCATTAATGGTACAGCAGCAAAGAATAAAATTATTAAACGATTTTTTTTGCTTAACCCGCCATGCTGCCATCCTAATAAATCATCTATAATACCAATTCCGGAAACAATTAGTATACTTGTAGTAAGGGCCAATATTTCTACTATATTGTCAATTGATTTAAAGTAAAAAGTATTTATTGCTATATAAAAAAGAACTCCTAAGATAAATCCAAAAACAACAGTTACCCCTCCTGCCCCTGGAATTTTTTTAGATCCAAGCTTATTCATATCTTTCCATTCAAGTTTAATTTGTTTAGCTTTTCTAATCCAAAAAGGAATAGTTGTAAGACTAGCTAAAAAAGATACTAAAATTGATATTAATAAAAGCAATTTCACCATAATAAGAGATGTTCACGTTTTAAAAATATTATTACCCCCACCTAAGCCTCTTATCTGGATAATCTAATTCCAAATAACTCTTATTAAACACGATATTTTTAGGATATTTTATTTCCCAAATTTTTATTGGACCGAATATATTTCCTTGAAAGTAAACAAATTCTCCAATATCTGCCCCTTGTAATCTAATTTCTTCCACTAATATAGCGTCTTCGCTATGTACTAGTTTAAAGTTACTTTCATCTCCAAATAAATATTTCCTAGCAAGAAAAGAATTTACAGTTCTTTTACTTAAATAAATTCCAGCACCTTTACGATCTAAACTTAACCCAGAACTTTCTTGATTTAACAAATCAAATGTAAAAAAACCAGCTTCAATACCAGAATTAAAATCAATTAATTTTCCATCATAATATAAAAATCTAATTGGAACTAAACTTTGTTGCCCATTGTTTTCCAAAATTAGAATATTTGGCTGTAATAACTTTCCATCAGGATTTTCTTGGATAAATACTTTAAATATTCCAGAATTTTCTTTTATAAATATTTTTTTCGATGCATTTTCTTCAAATACTATATCTTCATCTAATGAAGAAGATCCGCTATAAGCATAAACTAGGCTGCTATCATTTAATTCTTGAGTTTCTTTATTATTTATTATAAAAGTTGGTAAATAACTAATTCTATCTAATTCTATTCCAGACCCTATACTGGCATAAGCAGAATATTTTCCTATATCTGTAGAATCTATTAAGAAATGTGTTGTATTATGTGCATATAAATATTCTAATCCTTTAGAATCATCGCTAGCAGTCAATACTGTTCTTCCCATTAAATGATCCCAATAAACTATTGCATTTCCACCATCTAAAATAGTAGCTCGTTTTCCAATGCTTTGAACCCAATAGCCATAATCCCACCAATGTCCAAATACAGAATTTTCTGGAGTACTATTCCTAACCCAAGCCATTGCACTTTGCCATTGTTGATTATATTGGCTAGGGTAAAATAAATAAGCTTGCCCTTCACTAATTTTATAGAAAGTATATCCAGAAAAAATAGTCATGAATAAAATTAGCAAAACAACTGCAAATAAAAATGCTTTAAAAACCTCGTCCTTTGCATCTTTGGTATTTTTAAATATAGAGACTAATAAATAACTAGCCATTACACTTGAGGATGGAACTAAAACCATCATTAATCTAACTCCTCCCCTAGCAGCAACAATAGTTATAAAAAATAATGAAAATAATAAAATAAGACTAAAATCTAAATTCAGCCTTTCCTTCTCATGTTTTTTATTGTATTTAAACCACAAGAAAACAATGTATGCAAAAAAAAGAACCATGCCCCCAAAATAAATAAATAAACTATTTATACTGTCTCCATTTAAAGAACTATTTGGCGAATATCTGCTAAATATTAAAGATAGAATAAAAATAAAATAAAATAAAGTTATAATTTTTCTATCTCTTATTTCAAAGTTTCTAACCAATCTGTAAAATAATAATACAGATCCTAAAATAAAAAGCCAAAAGAAAAAAGGCACACCTTTATAAATAGGCCCAAAAGCACCTGCCCATTCGTCAAAATATGGTTGCTTATTTTCAGCAACAGTAAGAGAAAATCTATCTGTTGCAAATGGATGGACTAATTGGCTTAAAATATCTTTTATTTGATCTGGAATAAAATTTATACCATTTACAAATATAGAGACTATAAATAAAAATATTATTACTATTAACAGTGAAATTAACTCCTTTGGAAAATGATAATTCTTATGTATATTATTTATAATAGCTAAATTACTTGCTTTATCATATAAGAATAAGTCAAATAGTATAAAAAACCATGTTCCAAATATTGGAATTGTTGATGTTGAAGAAATAAAGCTTATGATACTTCCGATTGGATTAATAGGATCAAAATACCTAGTTGAGAAAAACATCATTATTGGAGTAAAAATAAATATCCAAATAGTATATGACAAAAACTTCTTTTTATTAATAAAACCAGCTATTGAAATTATAAACATTGATATACTTATTGTCATAAATACAAAAGTTACTCCTCCCCAAATAAGGCCTAAAACTGCTGTAGAAATTCCAGCAAGAATGCTATAAATTACAATAAATTTAGCTTCATTTGATTTAAATGACTTTATGAAAAAATAAAAAGATAAAAAGATAAACAAAAAACTTGCAGATTCTTTTTCTGGAATGCCTGCAATAGTTCTTGGTAAAATAACTGGTATTACAGCAAGAAAAAAAGTTGAAATAAGTGCGATTATTTTTTGATATTTTTTGTCACTAAAAACATCTCTAAAAACCTCATTTATAAAAAAATAAAAAGCCACAACTGTTATTGCAAACATAAAAACCGGAAAAATTATAGCAGAATATGTAACATCACTACTTAAAGATAAAGATGAAATAATTTGATGAAACCAAGCGATTAAATAAGACAATAATTTAAATTCCCCGCCAGTATTATACCCTAATGGTACATATCTCATATTATCTACACTAAATAATTCACCATTTTCAACTATATATTCAGCCCATCTTAAAAATAAAAATGGGTCCAAATCAGGACCTAGAGTCCAACTATTTGTTGTAATATCTTTTAAATTTGGAATATTTCTAGTGCGAATAAATACTGTAATAAAAACTATTATTAATAATAAAAAATAGAAAATCCAATCACTGCTTTTTTTAAAAAAATTAATTAAACTCTCTTTTCTTATTTCTATAACATCTTTAATTTCACTAGAATTATTAGTTAAATTATTTTCTCTCGATATTGATATATTATCTTTGATAATAGATTCGCCTTCCATGCAATTTTTTATTAAATATCCTTTATAAGTTCATCTGCACTTTTTTCTTCCCTACATGAACCAAATTCTCCGCAATTGGGACAAACTCTTGGAAGAGTTTTCATATTTAACTCAAATTGGTAATTGCACCTTTGACATCTAAATTTTGCCATGAAAATTATAGTAAATGGGTATTAAAATATTTTCGGTGTAATATAAACTTCAATTAATGCAGCCACTAAAAGTATCATTATAGCTACAAGAATTAATAATAAAGAGTCGTATAGTATATTCCAAAATTTTTCGGTTTTAAATTCTTTTCTTATTATAGCCATTCCAAATATTCCTCCTGCTAAAGTTCCTACAAAATAAGCTGCAATTTCTGGAATTCCATGGATTAAATATCTTGATAAAGCAAGTGGTAATTTTAATAAGTCTGATTTAGAGAAGATAACAACTGCAGCAGAAATAACTGTAGCGTTCCAAGCTAAAATAAATATCCCTCCAGCTCCAAATAATACAGAAAAAAGTATTGTAAAAATCAAAACATATAAATTATTAGTAAATATCCCGCCCAATATATCTAAACCTGCCACAAATCCAGTTGTAGAAGGGCGTACTCCATACTGAGAGATACAGCTTTCAAAATTATTTGGACTGTTAATAACACAAAATGTCTCTATTTGTGCTCTAAAATTGTCTGTATTTCCTACTAGTATAAATAATAATGAAAATCCTATAACAAATCCTATAAAAAGCCATAAAAGACTATGAACTGCCCTCCAATGTTCTCTTAAAAGAGAAAAACTTTCCTCAATCTGGGAATCCTTTTGCTCCTCAACCTTCAACATAAAATAAAAAAACGGTATTGAAAACATTACTGTAAATGTAACAATAAAAATCCCCGAATA
The DNA here is from genome assembly GCA_964360755.1 of Candidatus Woesearchaeota archaeon. Classification (GTDB taxonomy): domain Archaea; phylum Nanobdellota; class Nanobdellia; order Pacearchaeales; family GW2011-AR1; genus JACPLR01. The sequence goes on along the minus strand of CAYHYE010000002.1, from coordinate 17,150 downwards.
TTTTACAAGAACTATATCGCCAGAAAAAACCCATGTAACTAATAAAACTGATAAAGAAGCGTACACAAAACCAACAAATAACATTTCCCAAGGTCGCCTTTCTGATCTTTTAGGGTTTAATATTGACTCAAATACCATTTAATAGCTAGAAGAACATAATATATAAAGATTTTTAGTAAAAATTATTTTTTGCTCTTTTTTATAATAGCATTTTTCTTTGGGTATTTTACTTCTTTTATTAAAGAATCAACATCTTTATTAATTTGATTAATTTTATTAGAAATTTCTTTTTTTACTTCATCAAATTTTTTTATTTGATAAGCTATGACTGATTGAATTTCTTTATTGTTTTTAGGAATTAATATTTTATTTCCAACATCAACTAATATTTGTTTTTTATCCAGCTTACCTTTAATATAAATTCCTTTTCCAATTTCAGAGAACATTTCACCCTCATTTGTTTTTTCTAAATTTATAATATCTTCCTTTAAATTAGCAAGTTCGGAAACCTGCTGATCTATTATTCTTAATTGTTCTCCAAATTGACTAGCTTGCTGTTCAAGCATTTGCAATCTTATTAAATACTCTTGCTGTTCCATATTTTAGATGAAAGTTTTATGTTTAAAAACTTTATTATTATATATTAATGAACATTAAAAATCTTTCTTATTATAATACTAAAAATTATTGAAGCTACTAAATAATACCAAAACCAACTAAAAAATCCGAAAAATTTAAACCCTTCTAAACTAACTGATGAAAAATAATCCATGAACCACCTAAATAATAAAATTAATGGTATTCCTGTATATACAATAGGTCTCATAGAATGCTTCATCATTATTGGTAAAAATTCAAATTGTTTTTTTTGTAATTCAAGAACTTTTTGAGGATTATCTTTAAATTTTTTCATTTCTTCATTCATAATTTTTTGTTCTTCTTTTAGACTTTTTAGTTTTTCTTGATCAGTTCCATATTTTTGAACTAAGGTCATAATAATTGTAATAATAATCACAAGTAGTGTCATTCCTATTGTTAAATTCCAATCAAGAAGCTTTCCTATTGTAGGATCAAATATATAATGAATGCTTTCACTAATTATCTGTACTTTATCCCAAAGAGAAGCTATAGCTATAGAAGCTATTAAAACAATAAATATAAGACCAAATCCGCTTTCCTTAGTCTCCTTAGTCATAAATTTATTAAGAGAAGTTCGTTTTTAAATCTTAACGAATCTTTTTAAAGCATGAGGTATATCGCTTGCATGTTGTTGTGCAATGCTTTGGTACAATTGAAATGTAATCATAATTACTAGTAATATAGAAGTTCCCCCAACGAAAGTACCAGCAATGTTTGAAAAGCTTGCTAATAATCCTATAGCAGCTCCTCCCATAATTGTTAATGGTAAAATATATCTATCTAATACAGATTCTAAAATTCTTTCATCTTTTCTAAATCCTGGAATAGTTAAACCAGATTGCATAATATTTTTGGCTTGAGATTGTGCATCCATTCCAGCAGTTTTAACCCAAAAGACTCCGAATAAAATGCTAAAAAAAACATAAAATATTATATGACCAATTGACTGAATTATCATAAAATTAGTATAGCTTTTTGTAATTAAAGCATTTAACAAATCAACTCCTCCAACCCATGCAGCAAATCCGCTAATAGCCACTCCTTGATTAAAACCACCAAGAATTGTCGGTCTTCCAAGCCAATTTTCCAATAATCCTCCAACTAATTGCACATTTGCTGCTAAAGCTGAAACTAAGATAACTGGTATAACAGAGGTATAAAAGAATGCAAGTGGCCATTTAATTCCATAACCTCTTAATCTATCATAGGATAATGGAATTTCAACTTTCAAACTTTGTGTCCATACAACAATTAAGAAAATAATAGCTGTTACTAAAATCCCCGCACCAGCTGTTACAGCTCCTATAAGATTATTATTTATTAGACTTGTAATTAAAATCCAAATTCTTCCAACTGGCTGAAACCCTCCAGAAATTCCCTCAGTGCCAAGGAACTGAAATAAACTAGTAAACAAACTTAAAGAAACTCCTGCTGCTATAAATAAGCTAATTCCAGACCCAAATCCCCATTTCTGAATAACTTCATCCATAAATAATATAGCTAGTCCTCCAAGAATTAGTTGTATAGTTAAAATCCAAATTCCTAAATTACCTAAAGAAGAGTCTGGAGAAAATCCCCCCATAACAACAAAAATTATTGATTCAAACAATATAAAAAATAAAACTAATAGTTTTTGTAAACCTTGAAAATATTTTTTTCCTTCTGATGTATGTACATCAATATTAAGTATTTTACTTCCAACTAATAATTGTAATATTATTGAAGCTGTGACAATAGGACCTATTCCTAAAGAAATAATGCTTCCAAAATCAGTTCCTAGAAGAACAGCTAACTGATCAAATCTTGTAAGGAAACTCGGTCCTAATCCATAAAGAGAGATATTTGAAAGAATGAAAAATGCAGATAAAATAATTAAAGTCCATTTAGCTTTTTCTTTAAACCCTAGCTTTTCTTTTGGACGTTCAACTTCTGGGAGATGTTTCATTAAATTTGTTAGGTCTGCCATTATCAAATAAAATTTTTCCGCCTGCTTTCTCAACTTTCACAATTGCTTTCTTAGAAGCACTTTTTGCATGTATTATTAAAGCACTTTTAATTTCTCCATTTCCAAGAATCTTATATTTATTAATGTTTAATTCATTCTTTCCATCAGCAAGTCTTTCTAAATCAGAAACATTGATAATTGTATAATTTTTAGGCTTTGCTTTTAAACTTTCTTTTCCAAAATATTCTTCTTCCATATTTAATATAAGGGTTTTTCTATGATCTGCTCTTTTTCCTGTTCCAGCCATTCCTTTTCCACCCCTATGTCCAGAACCTCGTCCCTTTTTCATAAATCCAATTCCATGAGTCTTACTTCCTCGCATTCTAGAAACTTTTTTTCGTTTTTTTCTTATGTTCATTTTTCTATTTTTTTATTATTTTGATCTAAAATTTCTTTTAAAAGTTTTATTTATAACATCCTCAAAATTAAATTATTTATTTTATCCTTATTATCTCCTAAAACTCCTTTTGGAAAATGTTGTTTAGTATTAATCCCTTTTAATGGTGGATGTAATCTAAAAAATGGTTTTATTTCAAGACTTTCCACTGTTTTTTTATCCAGTATTTCTTTAACAATTTTTTTAGTATCAATTTTTTTTGAATTAATCAAAGACAATGGTTTTGCTCTTTTTTCAACTAATTCTTCAAGGGTTTTTTCGTTAATCTCTCCATAAGCCACATTACTCCTAACTTTTTCTACCATCCCCATTATTTCTTTGGTTTTATCTAATACAACACAAGAATATTTTCTCCTTAACCTTAACCTATTTAAAGTATTCTCTATTTCTTCTTTTCTATTAACTATACCAGATATTCTTATAATAGCTATCATTTTAATTTTTTCAAGGCAAAAATTATAGCCTTAGCATAATTTATTGTGGTTCTTGTCTGTCCAAATGATTTACTATAAATATCTTTAATTCCAGCTAACCTTAAAATTTTTTTTCCTTCATTTCCTATTACTAAACCAGTTCCTTGTGGGGCTGGTATTAATTTAATACTAACACTCCCACATTTTCCTTCTACTTTAAATGGAATGCTATGGGGTTCCTTAGAACTTCCTTCAAAACTCCCACTTCCACGATTTACCTTAATAATATTTAATTTCGCTTTTCTTAAGGCTTTTTCTCTTGCAGGAAGAGTTTCTTTTGCTTTTCCTAAACCTATTCCTACATGTCCATTTTTATCTCCTATTACAACTAAAGCAGAAAATGTAACTATATTTCCTTCTTCCGTTTTCTTTTGAGATTGTCTCCATGCACGTCTTTTACCACCGCCAAATTTTCCTTTCGCTTGTCCAGATAATAACAAGTCACTTTCAATTTTTGTTAATGAATCAACAACTTCAGGTTCAAGAATTTTTATATTATTATCCAATATCTCATCTAAATCTTTTATTTTTCCAGTTTTAACTGCTATTCCAAGCTTTGTTTTAGGGTTCCATACTTTCAACTGCTCTTCAAAAATTTCTACTTCAGTTTTTTTTGATTTAGTTTTAAGTTCATCCATACTTTTAACTATGTCTTCTACAGAATCTTTCTCTAATTCCTCAACTTCTTTCTTTTGTTCTACCATTTTATTTTATATTTTTTTAATTTTTTCTAATGAATTTAAAATTAATTGAAATTCTTTCTCAAATTGATAATTTAAATGTTTGCCCTTTATTCTCTCGTCACTAGGAAATACATCTTTATTATAAGCTATATTAACACCAGAGTCTATAACACCTTTAAGAGCAGCATAAATTCTTCCCCCATGCACATTTCTCTGTAATCCTATATCTAAAATAAATTTGTCACGTTTCCCATTTAATGTTTTTTTGCCAGCTAAATATCCTGTAAGATAGGAAGCTGGAATTGATTTTAAAGAACCTTTCTTTTCTTTTGGCCAACCATATTTTAATAAATCTATTGAAGAAACTCCAATAATTACTTTGTCCTTAGCCTCATATGAAGAAACAAATTGTATATTGATATATTTATTTGTTTTACGTATAACAACCCTAGAAAGTCCTGCCTTCAAAAGTTTAAATCTCTTTCTATAATTCGTTTTTCTTTGTCTTTTTCTTTTATTTAAAGTTTTCATTTTTGATTATATTGTTGAAGGTACTCCTTAAGACTTTTTTTATTTTTAAATTTCCTATTCTTTACATAACTCCTTATTTCATAATATTTATCTTTAGTTATTTTATTTTGTTTTTTTAATTCTTTCAAATAACTTCTTAATTTTCTTGTAATTTTAACATATTCCTTTTTTTTGTCCTTAACTCTCTTTTTAATTTTTCCATGTCCTCTTTTATTTTTTCTTTTAATGTTTTTCCTTCTACCTTTTATTTCTTTAATTATTATAGCTCCACTTTTAAAAAGATCTTTTATGTCTTGCCTTGTTATTGCTTCTTTAATCTCGTCTAATCTATAGTTATTAAAAATAATTCTTTCCTTTCCAACATTAAGTGTTTTAGCAGCCAATATTTTTTTTAGATCTAGTTTCATTATTTATCCCCATTTAATTTATGTTTATTTGAAAAATTTACTAATGTCAAATTCTTTTCTTTAATTATTTTAAATATTTCTAGCTTTTTCTTTTTTCCAAATCTTCCAAGAACAATTAAAGAGCCATTTTGTAAATTTTTTAAATCATTTAAGTTTTTAATCAAATTTATATTCTTTCCATTAATTTTTCCCCTAGTACTACTAGCTTGTTTATAACCTATTTTGACAATGCTTGGTCTACCTTTCTCTTTAAGTCTCATTTTGTTATCCTTTCCTCTTGGTCGACGCCATCTTTGTAGCTTCTTTCTTCTACGTCCCAAACGCAAATATCTGTCTGTATTTCTTCTTAAAAATTTCTTATCCATTATATTTCTCCTTTAGGTTTTTTAATTATGTAAATACCATCTTGGAATTTTCTCCTATCCCTATTTTTTACATGTGTAGCTTTCTCAATGTTTGCTGCAGTTTGTCCAGCAGATTCTATATTGTATGATTTTAATGAAATTATATTTTTATTTATCTCTAAATCAACATCTGAATATATTTCTGCAATTCTATTTTTTTTCTCACCAAGAAAATTTTTTATTATTAATTTATTATTTGTTTTATCATATTCTACATTAATTGGAAAATGTACAAATGCTATTTCAAGTTTATATTCAAAACTTTCTTTTAAACCCCTGATCATATTTTTTATATGGGCGATTGTTGAAAAAATAATCTTTAACTCTTTTTTATTAGATTTTTTAGATTCAACTAAAATTTCATTGTCTTCTTTTCGTAATTCAACTCCATAGAAGTTGAATCTGCGAGAATTTTCTCTATTATCAAATTTTAAAGTTACTTTATTGTTTTCAACATTTAATTCTATGTCTTCTGGAATTAAAATTTTTTCAACTATTTTTTGTTTCATTTTAATAGAAATAAGCTATAAGAGCCCCTCCAAAATTTTTTTCAATAGCTTCAATATGTGTAACAAGTCCTTTATTAGTTGAAATTATTATTACTCCTATTCCTCTTCCTGGAAGATAGCGCTTCATATATTTTTCAATATTATTAACTGAAACATTAAATCTTGGTTTTATAGCACCGCATTTCATAAATTTTCCAAATTTTATTATTAATTTTTTTTCGTGTAAATTATAATTTTCAATATATCCTAGGTTTTTTGCAATCTCCAAAATACCAATAAACAATTTAGAATATCTAGTTAAAACTAAAGAATCTTTTCTAGACCTTTTAGCATTCATTATGTTATTCAAACCATCAGCAATTACATCATGTGACATTTTAACTATATTTTTTAAATCCTATTTCCTCCGCTATATCTCTAAAACATTGTCTACAATAATTTAATTTATATTGTCCAACCATAGCCCCATATCTTCCACATCTTCCACATTTCTTCTTTGCGATTCCAAATTTCCTATCTTTTGGCTTATTATGCTTTAAGAATTTTCTAGCTATAGCTGGCTTGTTCTTCAATTGTTTATAAAGTTTTCTCCAATCACTTGCTGTCATTTTATTCAATTTCAGTTTCAAATTTATTTATCATATAATCAATTATTTCGTCTTTTGTAACCTCCTGTTTTTTAGGAAGTTTGCTGTATTTTATTTTCTTTTTTTTAACTCTTTTTCCCTTTCTTTTAAAAACTACACTTACTTTAAATCCAGTAATTCCAATTTCCCTATCATATTCCTCACCAGGAATTTCAATATACTCTTCTATACCAAATGAGAAATGATTATTTACAATTTGTTTTTTATCTAATTTATTATTAATTGCAGCCAACAATTTTCCTAATAATCTTTCAGCTTCTTCTCCTCTTATAGTAACTATACATCCAACTTCCAGTCCAGGTCTTATACCAAATTCAGGAATTCTTTTACTAGTTTTTCTTTTAGAGGCTTTCTTTTTAGTAATTTTTTCAAGAAGTTTAATTCCCTTATCTAAAGTCTCCTTTACCCCAGAAAATGAAACAACAACTCTTTCAATTTTTACTTCTCTCATTTCATTATCTTTTTTATCTTCCATTTAATCTAGTACCATAATAGCGTCTTTATTTAGATTAACCTCGCCACTATCTAAAGAGATTTTGACGATACCATTAGAAATTTTTAAAACCTTGCCTTTATGGCCCAAATGCTTTCCTTTAATAATAATTATTTCAGACTTTTCTTTTATTGGTAGTATCTTTTCAATTTTCTTATCTTTTAAATTAATAATTACTGAATCACAAATATTAATTTTTTCTTTAGATATGATATTTATACCATCAATCATGTTAAATTGCATCTTATTTTCAGAAAGCAATTTTTTATTAACTACTTTAGTTATTTTCCTATTAGCTTCTTTTTCGTTAGATTCTTCAAATATAATTTTTCCAGATTTTGACAAAGAAACTTTATAGTACTTATTTAATACTGGTATTGATAACGAGTCAAATAAAACTAATGAATATCTTTCATCCTTTATTGGATAACCATTAACTTCTATTTTCCCTTCTAAAAGTACTTTTTTTAATTCTTTTCTAGTTTCAACATGTTTTAATATATCTCTCATAGCAACTAAAACTGGAATTCCAAGTTTCCCATTATTTCTCGGTACAACTACAAATTTTTTCCCTTTCTTTGGTATTGGCCAAAGTTTATTCATCGATAGTCTTTTTTGGTGCATTTTCTTTTACCACTATTTTAGATTTTTCTTTATTTTTAAATCGTTTTTTATCATCAGTATTTAAAGATATTGCCATTAAATTCGAAGGATCAAAATAAACTTCAAGTTTAGTTCCATCTTTCTTTTTTCTTTGAATTCCCTCAATTGTCAGTCTTTGTCTTTTAATGTTAATATTTGAAATTTTTCCAGTTTTTCTCTTGAAACTGCCTTTAAAAACCTTCACTTCATCTCCTTTCCTTATCCTTATACTCCTAAGATTGTATTTTTTTCTAAGCTCTTTACTTAAATGTGATTTCATCATATTGCTCTTTATATGCAAAGGAGCATTAGTCCTATATTTTCTTTGCTTTCTAATTTGACTACTCGATTTCCATTTAAGTGAAAATTTCTTTTTCATTTTAAACTATTATCCTCGCTATTTTTCCTACACTTACCCATCTCTCCATTACTTCTTTGGCAATAGGCCCTTTAATTTGAGTTCCTTTTGGATTTCCTTTTTCATCTTTTAATAATACAACAGCGTTATCATTAAATGCAATTCTTTCACCATCCTTCCTTCTATAAACTTTTCTTTGCCTTACAATAACTGCCTCAAAAACTTGTCCTACCATATCTGGTTTTCCTTTTCTAACAGAAACTTTTACTAAATCAGAAATTTTTGCGTATTGCTGTCTTTTTTTAACTGATTTACCACCCTTCACAGAAACAATTCTAACTATATTTGCTCCGCTATTATCAGTTGCAATTACTAAACTTCCTATATTTAATCCCCTAGTAGCTTTTGCATTAATTGCTTTCATTTTTTATCACTGATTTGATATTAGAACTCCTAATTTTTTTAATAACCATATGATGTAAAATTTTACTTAATGGTCTACATTCTTGAATTTGGATATAATCTCCAATATTAATTTCATTTTTTAATTTTTCAGGAAGCCTTGCATGCATTCTAGTTTTTGTTTTAGCATACCTTTCATATTTCCTTACAAATTTAACTCTTTCAAATTCAATTACAACCCTCTTATCAAATTTCTTTATTACAGTACCTTCAAATCTTCTGCCCCTAGGATTTATAGTTCCTTCTAAAATTTCATTTTTTCTACTATCTATTCTTTCTTTTACTCTTGCCATTTTCTTTATGTTTAATCGCTTACTATTGAATTTTCATCAAACCCAAGAGAAACTAAAATCTGTTTGATTTTTTTTCTATGATCTCCTTGAAGTTCTATTTCTCCACTCTTGATAGTCCCTCCACATCCAAGTTCTGCCTTAAGGCTTTTTGCAATTTTACTTATGTCAAGGCCCTTATCAAATCCAGATACTATAGTGGCAAATTTGCCAAATTTCTTCTTAGCTATTTTCACGTGGATTTGTTGTTCACTCTTCGCGATTTCTTCACATACACAAGCTTGCATAGGCAAGCCACATTTTGGACATATATCCATCTATTTATTACCCCCACTAGTTTTTTTACTAGATTGGAGCATAATAAATCTAGCTAATGCCTTTTTAAGCTCTCTCATTTTTACTTTACCGCCTTTAGCTACCGTGACTTTTGCTTTAATTAAATCAAAACGTATATTTTCAATTCCTTTATCGATTTCATTTTTTGATAATTTTTTTAATTCTAAAAATTTTTTATTCATTATTTTTTTCCTCACTTAATTTTAATTTTTTATTTTTTAGATTAATAATATCATGTATTTTTGCATCTGGGTGTAATATACTAACTTGTATTCCAACAGTTCCCATATTTGTCTCAGCAATAGAACTTGCTCTATCAACAATTTTTGAGCTATCACCAACTTTTTTTAAATAACCTTTCTTAAATCTCCATGAACGAGCTCTTGCACTTGGTAATCTACCGCTTAATTTTAATTCAACTCCTAAAGCACCAGAATCAATAATTTGTTTTAATAATCTATAAGCAATTATCTTAAATTTTAAAGAACCCCTAGTTTCAATATTTATTGCAATTTCATCGGCAATAGATTGAGCATCAAGATTTTGATTTTTAATCTCTTGAATTTCAATATGTGGATTCTCAAATTTAAATTTCTTTTTTAATACATCAGTTAAACTATTTATTTTTTCTCCACCACGACCAATTATAAGTCCTGGTTTGCTTGTAACTATAATTATCTTCTCCCCAATTGGAGTATAATCAACACGAACTTTACTAAATTTCCCCTTTCCTAAATATTTTTTTACAAATTCCTTAATTGTATATTCTTCTTTTTTTAATGCTACGAACTTTCTTTCTTCCATTTTTTATTTAATAACCTCCTTAGCTATAATTTTAATATCTGTCTTCTTAAATATTGTTCTTCCAAATCTATGCATTTGTTTAGAAGATTTGTTAGGGATAACTGTATAAATTCTAGTTTTTTCTAAATCCATCCCATGATTTATACTATTTGCAGAAAGAGATTTCAAAAGTTTAATAAAATTTTTAGAAGCTTTAAAAGGATATTTACCAGTTGCCATTCCCGCTCCTCTTTTGTGAGCCATTTCTCCAGACATTGGTATTGCTCTCCTCTTTTTAATTACTTCTTGTAAATCTATAATTGCATTATCAATTTTTTTACCTTTTATAAATTTCCCTATGTAAACACTATGCTTCAAAGAGATTGGAATATTTTTACCATAGACGGTAGACTCTGTTTTTTTTAGAGCTTTAACAATAGTTTTTTCTTTTTTTTCAACATTTTTAATTTCGTTTTCTTTAATTTCTTCTACATCTTTCTTATTTTCAATTTTATCTTTTTCTTTTGTAGCTTCTTTTGGAGTTTGAACTATAATTTTTTCTGATTTCTTTGTTTTTGTTTTTTCAATTTGTCTTAATTGCTCATCTGCCATTTTATTTTACACTTCTAGAAGCAGAACTTCTTGTTGCTCCAATTCCTGCAGCTCCATGTTTTACTAATGATCTAGTTACTGCAAATTCTCCCAATCTATGTCCAAGCATTTCTGGAATAATTTCAATTTTTTCAAAGCCTTTTCCATTATGTATTCCTATATTCATTCCTATCATTAAAGGTACAATAACTAAAGACCTATTATGAGTTTTAATTGGTTTCTTCATATCAATTTTTTTCCTACATCTAGATAAAAAATTTTCGATAATATCTGTATTTCTTAAAATAGTTCTTCTTTCCCTTGATGAAATAAGTTTAGAAAACTCCCTAATATCTAAAAGTTTAAGTTCTTCAAGACTTTTGCCTCTATATGTAAATTCCTTTTTCTTTTCAATCTTTAATTTTTTTTCTAACATTTTATTCCTTACCTCTTTTTCTTCCTGTTCTTTTAGCCCTTATTGAACCAACTAACGCACCAGGCGGAGCATTTCTTTTAGGAACTTTTCCTAAGCCTCCATGTGACAAGTTTTTGCCTCTTCCACTTCCAAATGGATGATCAACAACATTCATTGCAACAGCAGATGTTCTAGGCCAAAGTTTGTTCTTTGCTTTTTTAATATAATAATTTTTTCCAGCTTTAATTATAGGTTTATCTTTTCTTCCAGACCCAGCAATAACTCCTATAGTTGCTCTACAGGCTTCATTAAAAACCTTTTCTTGTTTAGAAGGCATTAATACTATAACTTTGCCTTGCTCTTTTTTTAATATTATAACATAAGATCCAGCACTTCTAATAAATTTTCCTCCGTCATATGGTCTTGATTCAATATTATATACTTGAGTTCTAATAGGAATATCTTTTAATGGTGAAATATCTCCAATATCTTTACTTGATCCAATAACTATTTTTTGCCCTTGATACATTCCTTTTGAAGCTAAGTTATAAAATACATTACCATTAAAGAGAACCTTTGCTAATGGTGCATTATGCCCAGCAGAATGAATTAATTTCACAATTTCTCCGTCACCAGATAAATTAGGAGGATATCCAATTTTATATCTAAAAGCTCTTCTTCTGACTCTATAAGTCATACTTCCTCGCCCTCTTGCTTGTTGTATTAATGATTTTCCCATGTCAAGTCCTTAAATTACTCCTAATTTTGTTGCAACATCTATTGCAGGATTTTCTTTTTTTAATTTAATATATGCAATTTTTTTTGTTCCCTTATTATTTATATTAACTTTCTCTACTTTTACATTAAAAATCTTCTCAATTTCTTCGTGTATTTGCTTTTTATTTGCCCTTCCATCTACTTCAAAAATAATTATATTTTCCAATTCTATAAGACGAATTGCTTTTTCAGTTGCTATTGGTTTAATTATCATTTTTTAGCTCCCGTGGAATTTCAAATTTAACATATTCTGGCAATAAATTTCTTCCATAAATCAATCTTGAAATACATTCTGCACTAAGTCTTGCATCTTCTAAAGCATTATGAGGTTTTCCTTTTTTTACCATCTCATCTTTAGTTAATCCAATTCTATGGTCTGGAATTCCACAAAGTTTTAAAGTTTCTGTCATATTCATTTTGCTTGCTCCTTTTTCATCTATAAAATACACATCATTTATTTTGCGATATCTATCTTGAGCTAAAGTATGAACATCAATGGATCTTTGGTTCATTACTTCTATAAATACATTATTTAATCCATATCTTAATATTTTATTTTGTATGAATGTAATATCCCATCCAACATTTTGTCCAATAGGAATTCTTTCCTTACAAGTTTCTGCCCATTTAAGAAAATTCATTATCATTTCTTTCTGTAACTGTTTTTGTGGGTCTCGCAATTCCAGTTCTGTTTTTCCCGTTATTTTTAAAGCTCCACTTTCAACAATATCTTCGTTATCTATTCTTCCTTCTTCTAAAAAATAATTTTCAGGACTTTCAATTTCCAAAGCACCTATTTGCCATATTCCACATTTTCCTGAATCTAAACCGCTTGTTTCAATATCTAATGAAATCATTTTTCTTTTTCCTCCAAATCATTTATTGCATTTTTAGTATAAATTACAATTCTACCTAATGGATACAAATAACTAATTTTCAAATCATTAACTTTAACCTGCTCAAATATTTTTGTTTTTAATTTTTCATCATTTCCCATAACAATTAAAATCCTAGAAGATTTTTTGTATTTTCTATTCCTTAACTTACCCTTGCCTGCCCTTATAACCTTCTCTTGCTTAGAGATAATTTTTAAATCTCCTAATATTTTATCTATAGAATTAACTAATTCCTTAGTTTTTAATTCAAAAATCTTTGAACTGACAATTAAAGGAAGATTATTTTTAACTTGGTCAATAGTTGAATATCTTTTCATTATAAAATTTTTATTTATTGTTGAAGCTATACTAGAATTCAAAGCAATTTTACGTTCTTTTTTATTTATCTTTTTATTAGGAATATATCTTTTTGGTCCATGGGCTCTTCTTCCACCTCTAGCACTTGAAATTTCTGCACCTATCCAATAAAATTGCGTCCCACGACGCCACATGGTTTTCCTAGGTACTCTAGATATTCCTCTACCATAATGGGCTTTCCATGCATGTCTTTTATGTCTTATTACTCCTGATGCTGAATGTTTTTTACCAGCTTCTGGATCATTTCCATAAGGTTGCCAAGTTCTTTCTGCATCATAAACTTTTTTTACTATATCTGGTCTAATTTTAGTGGAAAAGATTTTAGGCAAATCAATTTCTTCTTGTTTTTCTCCATTTATGTTTAATAAATCCGCTTTCATCTTAATTCAATAAATTCATAACTTTTCTTTTCTTGTTTTCTTGTTTTTCTTAAAGCATGTGTTAAAATTAAAGATCTTTTTGGCGGACCCTGGATACTTCCATTAATAATAATATAATTTGTACTTATCTTCCCATAATTGTTAAATCCTGATTTTAAATTTATATCATTTTTAGAAACATTTCCGATCACTATTATTTTATTATTATAAATAACCCTTGTAAACATTCCAAGTTGTCCAGCCATTGGAGTCCTAAATGTAACACGTGCAGGATGCCAAGGTCCAATTGAACCGACTTTTCTCTGGCCTTTTTCTGATTTATGTTGTCTTAATCCTATTCCAAATCTTTTAACAGGTCCTTGCAGTCCCTTTCCTTTTGTTAGACCATGTGTATCTACTAAATCTTTCAATTTAAAAACATCTTGTGGATTAATTTCCTTGTTAAGATTTTCTTTAATAAAATTCAATTTATCTTCTTTAGTCCCTGAAAGGGCAATTTCAACAATATCAGGTCTTTTTTTAATACTAGTATTATTAACAAGAGAATAAGCTAAAATTCTAACATCATCAAAATCCTTAATATCTTCAATTTTTTTGGTTATTTTACCAGGAATTTTTATTTTTCTTTTTAAGCTTTTATCAAGATCATTTAATAGTACATCTGAAACAACTTTTTTATTTTTATAAAATCTAACAGAAAGAATTTTCATCGGGGGGCACTCGAGGATCGTAATTGGGATAACAATACGCTTATTTTTCGTCATAGAATCAGGGGTGTTATCTTTAACATAAAGGCTCTTCATACCAACTTTATAACCTATAAATCCTAAAATTTTTTTATCAGAATTAGCTTTTATTATACCGTCCCAGTTTACACTAGGTAAAGTCTTTAGTGCTCTCTTTCGAGGCCAATATTGCAAACTCCCTCTTCGGGGTCTTGATAATTTTGCCATAGTTTTCTTTTACGAAGTAGATTACCATCTTACGGTAAATTAACCAGAAAAAATGCATTTATAAAACTTGCTGTGTTAATCAAATAGAAAATTTAGCCTCTCTAACTTCTTTTTTTCCATCAATATCTAAATATCTTATAATTTTACCTTTCCTAATAGCATTTTCTCTCATTTTAACAGGATCACTTTCATTTTTAGGTATTATAATTTCATCAATTATAAAATCATGTACAATATTAACATTCTTAAAATCATTAACATCAAATATAAGCAATTTAACTAGACTTTCATCAGAAGTTTTTAATTTACAAAAATCTACTTTTGGTTTATCATCTCCCTTTTTTGGTTTTGAAGATTTGGGAGCCTTTGGCTTAATTTTTAACTCATTGTCCCCAACACTAAAACTTAAAGCAAGAAAAGCCTTAGGAAATTTGTCACAAATATTAATTATTTGCTCCTTAGGCATTTCTTCATCAATAATGTATTTTTTAACTCCTTGAAATTGCTTTTTTTCTTTAAAGTTAATTTCATTAGTTAAATCTCTAGTTGAGATTATAGCTCCTGTAATTCTTGTTTTCTCGTTACCTTTTAACTTTTCAGCAATATTTTTAACAAGTTCATTGGCATATTCATAACTAGTTGCTATAGAAAAATTTTTATTAGTTTTTTTTGCAATTATAAGGGCCTTATCTTTAAATTCTCCACGAGAAAACCTCATAAATTGCAAATGTACATGTTCATCGCTTTTTCCATTGAAAACTTTTTTTATAAATGAATCCATAATATCTAGTTTGAATAATTATTATTTAAACTTTTTGAGAGCTAAAGTTTTATATAATATGACAATTAATTTATTATATGTTTAATGAAGAATCTATCAAACAAGTTTTTGCAGCAGCTTTTATAATTGTTATTATAGTATTTGCTTTTTTTATAATAAGACCAATTTTCTTTGCAATAATCTTTGGTCTATTATTAGCTTATTCTTTTAATCCTATTAATAGGTGGCTACTAAAAAAAATAAAAAACCCTACATTCACAGCTAGTATAACTTGTAGTATAGTATTAATTATAATGATTTTATCCCTATGGTTTCTTTTACCAACACTAATATCTCAAACATTTGATACTTATTTAGCCATTCAATCATTAGATATTATCTCAATTATGAAAAAGAATCTTCCTTTTCTTTTTTCAAATCCAGAAATATCAAAAAATGTTGAAGCAGTTTATTCTACTTTCTTATCATCAACAGCAAATTCATCTTTAAAAAGATTCACAGAAATTGTTTCAAATTTACCATCTTTAGTATTAAATTTATTAGTAATAATAATTGTCTTCTTTTATGGATTAAGAGATGGGGATAAAATAGTAGATTTGCTAAGAGAATCATTGCCATTTAATAAAAATACCACCAATAGATTCATAACAAAATCTAAACAAGTTACATTCTCTGTTATATTTGGAAGAATTATCGTAGGTATTTTAAGTGGATTACTGACGGGAGTTGGTTTTTTTATTGTAGGAATTGAAAATTCATTGCTTTTAACTTTTTTATCTATTATTGCAAGCATCATTCCATTAATTGGTCCATGGATTGTTTGGATTCCAGTTGTAATAAGTCTTTTTATTGTCGATAGAGTCTATGCTGGAATATTTTTATTTTTATATGGTGGAATTATTGTAACTTTATTTGAAAATATTTTACATCCTATTTTTGTCTCTAGAACATCCAAAATATCTACTTCCTTAGCTTTAATAGGAATTATTGGAGGATTACTAGTATTCGGAATATTCGGACTTATCCTAGGACCTTTAGTAATGGCCTATCTTTCAGTATTATTTGAATTATATATAGAAAACAAAAAGCCTAGTTGATTATTTATTTTCTTACTTTGCTTTTAATGCATGATCTAAATCAACATCATAGGCTTGTATTATTTTCGGAGCCATGTTAAAAAATTTATTTAACTTATCCAATGTTTTTTCAGCTACTCGTAAAAATAATGGAGAATATGTCCTAATGGTAATAGTACGATAATAGTCATTAAAATAAAAATATGTAATTCTTTCTTTATTAGCTTCATCATTCTTAAATCCCTTAAAGAATTGCCTAAAAAAAGAATAATCTTCCTCCTTTTCTTTAATAATACGATAAATAAGAAAGGAGCCGAAAGAACTTTGACTTTCAAAGAAGTAAAGTGGGAACGATTCTTGAAGCGACCTAATTAAATATTTACTATAAGCATTTAAAATAGTTCCAGTAGAAGGTTCTGCACCAGCATGTTTTAAGTCTTCTAATTGGTCTTCTGGAGAAGGAAACTTAGTGGTTAAAGCTCTTTCTAGATATTGCCTAGGTATTTGTGTTGTTTTAGCAATATCATAAACATCTGAAAGAGAAATAGTTCCAGGAAGCTCTAAACCTAATTCTGTTAGATGTGCGCTTTGCTGTTCTCTAAGCAATTCTCTTTGATCAGCCCTATGTAAAAGCTCTGCATAAGCTAATAAATCTAAAAATTCTTGGCTTGAAAAACTCCTTTCTTCTAAAGGACCATATTCAGCTAAGCTAGTTCTTGCAAGTTTAATTACATCTTTAGTCATGAACTATGTTAAAAAAATACATTTTTAAATCTTTTGGAAAATTGCTAAGAAATAAATTTATTCCGGGGGCAAGGCACGCCGACGCCCGGAATCGAACCGGGAGGCCTGTAAAGGCCCCGCT
>CAYHYE010000001.1:27447-47277 GCA_964360755.1 Candidatus Woesearchaeota archaeon | reverse complement strand
TTCTATATTTAGAGTGTAAGAACAGAAACTCCCAACACATTTATAAAATCTATATTATTTAATATAAAAATGAAAATAAAAAAAGGAGAGTGGCTGCTGATAATTTTTAATTTATTATACATCATACCATACAGTATTTACTATCTAACTATAAAAGATTATGAATTTATGTGGTATATACTAGTATTGTTAGTTTTTTCAGTTTTAATTATTGCCACATTAAGAAAAACTAATTTTGATTATGTTGCTTTGTGGGGATTGTCTTTATGGGGATTTTTGCATATGTCTGGGGGAGGATTAATAGTTCCTGGAACAGGAAGAGTTTTGTATGCCTTAGAAATCTATAAATTTTTTGATGTTGGAGACACTTATGTTCTTAAATTTGACCAGTTTGTTCATGCATTTGGTTTTGGAGTTACAACTTTAGTTGCATATCAATTATTAAAACCAAGAATAAAGAGCATGCATAAGGGTTTGCTTTATGGATTATGTGTTTTTGCAGCAATGGGTGCAGGAGCATTAAACGAAATTGTTGAGTTTTTAGCCGTTGTTATTCTTCCAGAAACGGGAGTTGGAGGATATTTTAATTCAGGATTAGATTTAGTTTTCAACGGGCTTGGAAGCTTAATTGCAGTTATTTTCATACATTTTTATTATAAAAATTAATAATATTTATAAATCCCATTTCCTTAATTAAACCATGAAGAAAAAGAGAGATAAAACAAATTTAAAAAAGAGCGGAGATAACAATAAAACCCTTTACATAATTATTGCTGTTATAGTCATTCTCGTTCTCGCATTTTTAGTTTATAATTACTTCTTTGATAATAGGGATGTGAGGTTAGAACCAGAAACAAGTAATGATGCAAAAGCTGTGGATACTAGCACAACGACGGGTACAACTGATACAAGAGACGATTGCGATCTAGGAGCAGAAGTGGGCGTTGATAGCAATTTATATAAAACATATGCATGTTTTAGAAATGGTAGTAGCACTGGTTTAACTGATGGGGAAACAGACTGTCAGATTGCTATGGGAAAGATAACTGACCTATATCGTTGTCCGACTAAAGATGGTGACCCTCTGGCTGACCTTTGTTGTGAATATTATACTTGTGGCGAAACACCTGCTTATTGTAATGATAATCGGGAATATAGTCGTAAAAGATTGGGAGGAACAACTTTAGATGAGAGTGAAGGGAAATATGTTTGCAATGGAAACAAAATATATAAATGTTATCCAAAAGAATTTACTGATTTAAATGGAAATAAGAGAGCTTGTATAATTGGAAAAGAAATACAGAACTGTTCAGATTATAGTACCTGCGAAATATATGAAAATGGAATTGGGTGCATCCTAAAAACCTAATTTTAGTATATAAATATATTAATTTAACTTAAGCATCAAACCATTTAACCTTATTTATCACAAATGCAGTAATTAAGACAGATCCTAAGTTTATTGCAAACCAAGTTAATATATGAAATTCATTTGTTGGTATAAAACTCACGCATGAATTAAAAACACAATTTACATTATAGGTTTCAGATGCAAGAAATTTTACAATAAAATAGATTAGGATTAGTTGTATAAGACTTAACTTCCAATGCACTTTTTTCTCTTTAGAATTTATTTTAATTCTATAAAGTGCGTAAAATGCCAAAGGCAAGAGAAAAAAATGCTCTAAACTTATTATTCTAGATTGGATTATAAGGTTGTTAAAAAAATAATCTGTTATTCCCCATAATGATTCTTTTGTAAATAATCTATAAAGGAAATCTACATCCCAGAAAACTAAGTAAACTGTTATAATATTTAATTGGGATGCAATTAAAATCCCATCTTTTTTTAATATTCCAATTCCAATTAAAACCATTCCAATATAGCAAAACCAGAAAATCCAATCTGGCTTATCTCTATAAACCCCATAAGCCATTGCAAATATTCCAAAAGCTAAAATGAAAAATCCCAAAAGCTTTAAAACTACATCTCTTTTTTCCATATAATATTAAGTTAAACTATATTTAAAAAAATGCCTAATAAAAACAAAGGGTCAAATAATGAAAGAGAGTTGCTAAAAATGTTCTCTGAAAATGGGTGGAGAGCTGTAAGAGTAGCTGGCAGTGGTGTAAATGAAGAATCTCCATGTGATTTAATTGCAGGCAGAAAAGGCAGGAAATTTGCAATAGAATGCAAATCAACTAAGAAAAACATACAGTACATTTCAAAATCTCAAATGGAAGATTTTATTATTTTTTCAGAAATGATTGGCTTAAATCCTTTAATTGCAATAAAATTTTTTAGAGAAGGCTGGTTATTTATTAATCCCAAAAAAATGAGAGATGCTGGAAAAAACTGGGCTATCTCTTTAGAACAAGCCAAATCTTTTGGAAAAAGATTTGGGCAGTTAATTTCTTAAAACTAATGAAAGCTTATAAATCCCATTTCCTTAGATAAACTATAATGAAAAAGAGAGATAAAATAAATCTAAAAAAGAGTGGAGATAACAATAAAACTCTTTACATAATTATTGCTGTTATAGTTATTCTTGTTCTCGCATTTTTAATCTATAATTACTTCTTTGATGATAGGGATGTGAGACTAAGCGGTGATGATGCTGGGAGTGTTGATACTACTACAACTACCCAACCTCAAAAAGAATGTGGGAGTGATTATGTAGATGAAACACACAAAGAAAAATATGATTGTGTACTTTTTGATGATAGTTTAAGTCTTGATGAATTGGGATGTATAGAGAAAGTTGATGATAGAACATGTAAAGGTGAATATGAAAAGTGTTGTAAAGTAAAAGTAATAGAGACAGATCCTTGTGTAAATAGAGATGTAGACTTTTATTATTGTTCTTGTGAAACCTTCTTAAATGGCGAATTTAGATGCACTGTTGACGCTGTATGTTCAGGTAAGGGTTACCAATGTGAAGTAGATGAGGGGTGTTTTGGATATGGAGCTACTTATATCTATACTCGTAATTATGTCTTGCCTGGTGTAATTAGCAATCCAGTTGAAACATATGAACACATGGTATGTGGCATTCCTAGTTGTACATCTGGTAATGATACTGAATGTAAGAAATATGGAGAGGAATATATTTGCTTATTTGGAAATTGCGTTGATATTACCTTAGGTTAATTTCTTAAATTCTTATATAATAACGTAATCTCTCATTATTTAGGCATATAAAAATTAATAAAACATGGCTTCTTTAGTTATTTATGGTAAATTTCAAAGAGGCTTCTCATTATAAAAAACTGCCAAATAAAAAAGTACATTGCTTGCTTTGCCCGCATAATTGTATAATTGATAATGGTGAAGTTGGAAAATGCAATGTAAGAATGAACATAAATGGAAGTTTAAAAGCTATGAATTATTCAAAACTCCATACAGTAAAACAAGAAGTTATAGAGGATTTTCCCATATATCATTTTTTTCCTGGAAGCAAGACACTTAGTATTGGATCAGCTGGAGAAAACTTAGAATATAAGTGGAATAAAAATGAATTTTATGGAAAAAGTTTTAATGAAATTCCTACATTAAACCAAGATCCAATAAAAGTTATTAAACAAGCTGAAAATTCTAATATAAATATAATTGCCCATAAATATTCTGAACCTTTAATGTCTTTTGAATTTATAAGAGATATATCAAAAAAATCCCCAAAGTTTAATCATGTAATTGTTAGCAACGGATTTTTTGAAAGTATTCCTGCAAAAGAGCTTACAAAGAGAATTAGTGCAGCTTTATTTGATATACATTCTATGAGTGAGAGCTTTTATGAAAATATTTTAAAAGGAAAATTAGATTCTGTCCTTAACACTATAAAAATTTTTTATGATAATAATGTATGGGTTGAGATTAAAATGACTTTAGTTAAAGAAGTGCATGATAATATGTATGATGTAAAAAAATTAGTTTCTTGGATTTTAAATAAATTAGATGCTAATGTTCCTTTGCACCTTATTTCCTATGATAAAGCAAATTATAAACCAAACAATGAAACTATGGAAAAAGCTAGAAAAATTGCTAAAGGTGCTGGAATGAATTATGTTTATCTTCATGGAATTGAATTTAATGGTGTAAAAACAACTTTTTGTCCTAATTGCACTAAGCCTATTATTTATAGGGATAAAGATAAATGGTTTAATTATATTAAAGATGGGAAATGCAAATGTGGAAAAGAAATTGCAGGAGTTTGGTAATAATATTAATTTTATTAATTGCACTTAGTATTGTTAAGGGAGAAGAAATAGATGTTAGTTTACCACAGAAAGTAAAAATAAATGAAGAATTTAAAATTATAATTACCTTAATGAATTTTTCAGAATCTATTTATGATGCTAAAACAGATATTTTAGGAAACGGACAGCGCATAGCTCAAATAAATGATGGAATATGGAAATCTACATATTATTTTATTAAAGATGTATTTCAAGATAATAAAGCTGAATTAAGCCTAAAAGTTATAAAAAATTTTGAAGGAAATGCTAATGTAATTATTAAAATTAGGAACAGCAGAGGAATTACAAAGACTTTTGAGGGTTATAAAATTGAGGTTAGTGGAGAAATTAAAGAAAATTTGGAAAATATAAATAATGAACAAAACACTTATGAAGAATCAAAACCTGAAAAAGCTAATGAAGAAATGATAGAAGGAAATACTATTAATAGAAATATTGAATCAGAAAATACTTCAGCTGAAATTTCTCAAGAATTTCAGGAACTGCCATTTAAAGAGGAAAGAGAGGCTATAATACTAGCGCCACAAAATATAAAAAATGCCGGAAATAATGAAATAATATTTAAATCAAGAAATGAGCTTATAAAAGAATATTCCCTTTATGGTTTTATATTTTTTTGTATAGTTATGGTTATTTTATTATTAATAGATAGAAAAAAATGAAATATGAAGAAAATTCAAAGATTGAAGTCTCTTTTATAATTGAGATGCTTGGAAAGCCTAAAGAACATTTAAAAAATACTTTAGAACGTTTAATTGAAAAACTAGGAAATGAAACCGGAGTTAAAATTATTAATAAAACAATACACGAACCTAAAAAATTAGAGAGAAATTTAGATGAAAAACAAAAGGAAATTATTGAAAAAATAAAAGAAAAGACAAAGCATGATAGTACTATTCATGTAACTGAAGATTTGTTTATAACTTTTGCAGAAATAGAGGCAGAATTTGAAAATTTAGAGAATTTGCTTTTTGTAACTTTTAATTATATGCCTTCAAATGTAGAGATAATTAAACCTGAAAGTTTTATTATTAAAAATAGCTATTTTGGCGATTTATTAACAGGAATAATTTTAAGACTACATAAATATGATGAAATTGCCAAAAAGCTTACTATTGATAAGGCAATAATTGAAGGAAAACTTAGAGAATTAATTGAAAAAAATTCTGAGAAATTTAGCTAGGTTCTATAATTGCATTTTGTTTTCTAGCTTTGCTTTTTTTAAATCCTAAAAATATTGCAACTAGAATTATTAATAAAGCAACTACAACTAAAATTATTGAAACAGTACTATATTTTTTCTTTTCTTCTTTTGGTTGATCAATTAATTTACAACTACCTTTGCAACAAGCTTCATTAGCTGAAAAAACAGTAGTGCCAGAACAAATTTGTGAAGGCAAACACACAGTTCCATCCAATTCTTCACAAGTTAACTCTGATCTTATTGAAGTTATAGGAACAACATTTTCTGCAATTAAAAGAAATATTTCTAATTTCTCAATAGAATCTTCTGACTCTGCTGAGATTGCCCCATTAAATTCACCATTTAAGTTTGTATTTATTAGAAATCTTATTTCTCTATCTTCATTTGGCAATAAATTATTTATTGAGATAGTCTCCAAATCAATTAAATTTTTAATTTCTTCTGAAATTATTAATTCTATCCTTCCAGACTCTTTATCACCTATATTGGCAAGCCCTAATACATATTCATATATTTCACCCTTTCTTAACTTTTCATCAATCCCATCAGCTGAAAATTGTAACCTAGATCTTCCTTCTAGTTCTACAGGTATTGTCCCATCACTAACATTATTACTTTCATTAATAGGGGGAATTGTTTGATTTTTTATAACATAAATCGGCAAATCGTACTGCATATTACTAGATTTAATTATTAAATTATTTTTAGAGGTTCCTAAAACTTTAGAGGTATTTATTTTTATTATTTTTGATTCTTGTAATGGTATTGTTGTAGATTCACTTATTCCTGGAAAATTATAAGTTATTTCTAAATTTGAATTTAAGTTATTATAAACTTCTATCTGAAAATATTTTTGATTTGTTATTATAAATCCTGGATTTACATTAAAGTCTGCAGTTTTATTGGAAATAGAAAAATTTGCTTCAAGATCCAGTGTTTTAAATTGGTTATTTTCTTTAAAATAAACATCATTGATTATTAAAGAATATTTTTTTTCTGAATATGGAATAATAGCATATATATAATAAGTATCTTCAATTTTTTCTATATCATAATTTAATGGTATTTGTACATTTCCTTCATAAAAACTTACATCTGTTTTTGATATGTGGTCTAATATATTTCCTTGTAAGGTTGCTATTAATGTTCCGCCCTGATCAATTTTTTCAGGGAGTGTAATTGATAAAGCTGCAACATTACTAATTAAAAAAAATATTAAGAAAATTAACAAGCTTTTTTTCATTTTATTAGGAAAAGAGAATATAGTTAATAAAGATTTACTTACTCATTTCTTTAAGTTTTTTTAAAGTTTCTTCAAAATCCTTATCACTTCCTTTTGGAATTTGTCTTTGAATAGGTCTAAACGCAGCATTCATTGGAGGTCTTAAATTTTGGGGAGGTAATTTAGCTGTAGGTGGCGGTAGAACATATCTTTGTGGTTCTGCTGGTTTTTTCTTGAAATTAGATTTAATTCTAAAAATTAATAATCTTATTTTATTCCTTAATAATATTAAAATTATTATAATAACAATTAATGTTAAAAAGAACCATACCCAAAATAAGCTAGATTTTTCAACACAGCAAATTTGGCTTGAAGAATCACCGCATGATAAGTCAGAATCGTCTTTTTCATTGTCCTCGCACGAATCTTTACATAATCCCTTATTATCTGTACAGAAATTTGTTGGCAATTCTTCGCCGTTACCTTCTTCATCTGGAATTTCTTTACATTCTGATAAGCAGCATGACAATCCAGCATCAGAGCTATCTACAAAATCATTATTTTCACATTCTTCATTTATATCACAAATTATTCCATCCAATTGCGAGCATGTAGAAAGCTGAGGGGCTGTTTTACAACATAAATCTCCTACTCTTAAACAATTATAACTTAACAAAACATCATTATTTACACAATCACTAGGTGAAACACAAAAAAAGCTATTAGATCTACAATCTCTTAAATTTGTTGAACCTCCGCCTCTGCAAAATCCTTCAACACATTCTTGGTTTATTTGGCAATCAGAATTACCTTGGCATTCTATTGTGGGAGGATTCACTGAAGTTGATGGAGATTTTGGCCATCCTGTATAAAGCAAAAATCCAGTATCTCTTACATTATTCCAACAGCCATTTTCTCCTTGGTTAGTTAAAAAATAATTTTTAGCTTTTTCAACTTGCGGTATTGCAGAACCTTCTAAAGCCATAAAAGCTAATGCAGTATTATATTCTTTATTTTTAGTTCCAATTTGCCAATAATTTCCTTTAAAATTATCATTAATAGTTGAAGTTAAATATTCCTGGGAATTTGTGAAGACATATAAGAAAGCTTCTGGAAACAAGCCTTTATTTTCTAAGGAAAAAACTTTCAAATAAGGGACATAAGAGTTTATGGATTCAGCTTTTTTGTTTAAAGCAAGAGTAGCCCATAAACTTCCTTCATAATCACAACTAGTGCCTTGTTTAAAGCATTTTAATGATATTTTTTCTATTGTTGTGCCTTGAGCTACTGAGCTATGTAATGATTGAGATACATGAATTGTTGGTGATGATTGGGTTTGATAAAGTAAAGTTGATTTAAAATCTTTATCGCATGATATAGTGAATTCTTTTTCTAAGCAGTTTTCATTTATTTTAATCCAATAGTTTCCTTGAGATAAAGAAAAACAAGAGTCAGAGATGCTAGAAATTGTTTTATCTTCATTTATTGTTATTTCAGTTGTTGTTGCATTATATGTAATGCTGCATTTTGTTGCAAAGTCTGAATCTATTTCCATATACCATATTAAAGAAGAAACAGTTTTTGTTTGACTTAAAAGCCAATTTTTTATTTTTGTGGTGTCGCTTCCAATATGATCTAAAGCTAATAATGCTATTGCACTATCTTTTAGTTTGCAAGATCCTTTAGGCCAGCAAGTTCCTTCATTCTCAGAGTTTTCAATAAATTCATTTTTACAATCTTCAAAATCACCTAAAGCTAAAATAAAAAACGCCTGCTCATCAGATGTTAACTTAGAACAATCTGTGCCTATTTTATCTTCAATGCATTGATAAGCTTTGTCAATCTTTACATCTTCCTCAGAAGAAGAACTTTCTGTATTCTGCGCAAATACAAAAATAGAAAGAAATAAAACACTTATAATTATTGTAATTAATAATTCTCTTTTTTTCATTATCTTTAAAAGCTTGACTAGTTTAAAAAGTTTGTTAGGTTAATCTGCGGAAATTAACTATTCAATTTTTATGTGTATAATAAAAGATTATAGGAATATATAAAAATTGGCTTTTCTTTTAAGAGCAATATTAGTACGATAGAAAGGAGGATTAAAAATGCAATCATCTGAAATTAATAAAGTATTAAAAAGGTATTCATATTTGTTTGAAACTCTTGAAAATTATGATAAAACTAGGGAATTGCCATTTAAAAGAAAAAGAATTGATTTAACTTTATCAGTTAAAACTATAAATAAGAAAGTATTATCATTAAATAATATATGAAGATTGCAAATACTTATAAATCAATCTTCATTAAATAAAATATGAAAAAGAGTGATAAAATAAATAAAATAAAAGATAGCAACAAAACCCTTTATATTATTATTGCTGTTATAGTCATTCTCGTTCTCGCATTTTTAGTTTATAATTACTTCTTTGATGACAGAGATGTTAAATCAAGTGGTATTGATGCTGCGAGTATAGAGTCTATTACTGTCCAACCTCCTGATCCTTGTCCATTTAATATAATGGAAGGAAACAATACATATAAATGCATTGCGAAACCACAATCAGGAGAGCTTAATTATGAGACTGAGCTGGTAGATTTTAAGAGAAAATGTTTAGAAGAAAAAGAAAATTATGCATGTAAGGAACTGAATAAAGTATGTTGTTTAACTAAATGTGTAACTTGTACACTAGGCGAGACTGTATGTGGTGATGCTCTGGATTTCATTTATACATGTGAAATCTTCCCTCCTAAGCCTGATTATCCTGATTGTACTTTAAAAGTATATAAAATGATATGTCCCGATGGCCAAAAATGTAGCGATGGAAAATGTGTTTAGGCTTAATATTTAAATTATTTGTTAACTTTACTTTCTAAAACTTCTTGACTTTTTTACGACATAATTTACAGGATTCTTAACTTTCATAGAAAGATCATCCATTTCATAAACTCCAATTTCTTTGTAAATTGGATTGTTAAAATTTGGCGGTAAAACTGCTTCATGGCGCGAGTGCCAAATTAACTGCGAGGTTATATAATTATCTTTTAATTTAGGATTATTTAATTTATTCCAGTCATTTATTCTTTTTTCTATATCTTCCATGCCAATATTTAATGATCTAAAAAAATTTAATAGAATAAACAAAGCACGCTTTTTTCCATCTGACATTCCCTTTAAAATTTTCTTAATTGCTGGAGGAAAGTTTTCATCTTTAATATTTTTAATCTCAATTTTTTTAAATTCTTTTTTATTTTCATATTTAATTGCTTTTTTCACTTCTTTTTTTCTATCAAGATTCTCTTGAAAATCAATAGCATCCAATAAAAGAGTTGTTGCCTCATCTTTTTTTGCTTTTGGATAAAAATCTAGGATTTTAACATTTAAAGGATCTGCATCTTTTATAGAAAAATTATTTAAATTTTCTTTTAGAATTACTATAGATGCTAAAGAGGTTTTTTCATGCAATGAATAAGGCATCCTAAACAAATGTCTTGGTGAAACTAAAAGAACATCCAACCCAAGTATTTTAAAAATATCTGTAGATAATTGTTTTTCATTAAAATTATTTTTATTTTTTATAGAATCTAACTCACAATGGTTGCAATAATAGAATTTTTCCCTTTTTTCTTCTTGCAAATCTGAATTGCATAATGGGCATTTTCTTTTTTTATATTCCTTTGTTGAAGATTTTAAAGTTTCAATATGCGGTTGGTGGGATTTTCTACATGAGATTGTAATTTGAAAATTTTCAGTTGCTAAGTTATTGCATGTTTTGCATTTAACTCCTATGTAATCTTTTAAATTTATGAAGTCATCACCCATGTTTTTTATAGATTCTTCTAAAATAGGTCTGGAGATTTCTTTTAGATAATTAACAATAGCTCTTGGCCATTCTGGAAACATATCACTTGTTTTTTTGTCTCCAATAAATTCTGGAAATGCTTGCCATGGAACAATAATATGAAATCCTTTATTTCCTGAAAATTTAACTCCAATATTTTTAACTCCTCTAAATTCTAATGCTTTAATAATTGAACTAGCAGCTTTTTTACTATAATCTATCCAATTACAATCAATATCTATGACTAAATCCCAGCCTTCCCGAATTTCATTGTATTGATCTTTAGTAAGATCTGTAGATATTTTTAAAGGATCTTGCCAAAGCTCTTCAGAACAATGAAAACTTGTTGCTCCTTTTTTAACTAAAGATAATATATCTAAAGGGTATTGAAAGCTATCTGGTCTTTTTCCAAATCCTTCAAAATATTGTGGAGAAATCTCGCGTTTTTGAGAGAATTTGTAAATTGCATCTAAAATGTCTTTTCTTGAATAATAAGCTATGGCAATAGAACGAATTCTCTGCTCCTTAAAATCTAATTTAGAAGCCATATATTTTCATAACTATTATGTATAAATACCTTTAGTGTTTGTACTACAATAAAGCTTAAAAGTATTCTCTTTTTTTAGGAATATACCAAAATGAGAGTAAAATTAAACGACCCAAAGATTTTCTCTGAAGTTATTTCTATAATTTCTGAGCTAGTAACAGAATCTAAACTAAAATTTAACGAATCTGGGATGTCTATAGTTGCGATAGACCCTGCTAATGTTGCAATGGTTAGCTTTAAAATTCCTAAAGAAAGCTTTTCAGAGTTTAACTCAAATAATGAAGTTTTAGGAATTAATCTAGATAATTTCAAGTCTGTATTAAGAAGAGCAAAAACCTCGAGCACTTTAATTATGCAAAATACAGATAATATGCTTAATATTGAAATTATAGACAGGGTTAAAAGGAATTTTTCTTTGGCTTTAATTGAAATTGATTCAGAGGATAAAGACCCACCACAACTTGAGTTCTTATCACAAATACAAATGTCTCCCAGTGATTTAGTTGATTCTATAGAAGATTGTCTAATTGTAGCAGATTCTTGCACTTTTATATCTTTTCCAGATAAATTTATTATAGAAGCTACTGGGCTGAATTCTGCTAGGTCTGAATTTTCTAGTGATGAAGTAAAAATTATTTCTGGAAATTCAAAATCTAAATATTCTTTAGAGTATTTGCAGAAATTTGTTAAAGCTTCAAAAATTTCTGATAGGGTTTTTGTAAATTTTTCTAGCGACAGCCCTTGTAAGATAGAGTTTAAACAAAATAAGATAGAATTAGCGTTTATTCTAGCTCCAAGAGTTGAGAATGAGGATTAATATAAAAGAAAGGTTTATTAACCACTTTCATACAATCCTATAGTAAAATTTTAATAAATTAAAAATGAAAACCCCTAAAATATTAGTAAGATTAGGAAGATACGATAATTCGCTAGAAGAAGCTGTTAAAAAATTTAGTGAACCATTAACAAGCGTTAGATTAGGACTGGGCAATACTGTAAAATATGCAACTTTCAAGGAATCTGAAGAATCTTATCTTTTAATGATTTCTCAGCAAAAAGATAAAATTGTAACTGCAGTAGGTTATAATGTAATATTAACAATTATTTCTTATTCAGACTTAAGAAACAAACAAGTAGCAGATCAATTTGAAAGAGAGACAGAAATTGACTTAAGTGTTGATGTTCCAGAGCAAATAATAGAACTATATGATTTTATGGGAATATTTTTTCAGGCTTTTGAAAAACAACCAAAAGCTGCAATGGGTATTTTAAGATGGAGAAAATAAAATGAGAAAGATAAAATTACCTGGATATAGAACTATCGTTCCTAATGAAGTTTATGGAAAAAGCGCTGAATCTTTAGATCATCCAACAAGGGGAAAAATTTCTGCAACTCAAATTATGGAGCTCATAAGATTTAGGGCTCCAACTCAAGATGAAGTTATTAATTTTATTATAACAAATGCTGAAGGAATTGATCTTTATTCTCTCGAAAATGATAAGCCATCGGAAAAAGATCCAGAAATAACTTATGTATTAAAATCACTTTCACGTCTATTAGATATCTCTAGGGAGAACAAAAATCTTCTAAATGATTTAAGAAATTGTTTTCCTATTGTTGATTTACAGGATGGAAGAGTTTATTTTAATGCATTTAATAGAATTGTGCCAAATCATGTTTTAGATTCTGGAAAGAAATTAGTTTTTAAAGAAGGAACAGAAGCTTATAACATGGCAACAAGAGAATCTGTAAGAGAATGGAGGCTAATAATTAGGCTTTTAGAAGATGGAAAATTCCCAAATTCTTTAGAATTAGAATATTTAATAGATAGGGGTGTAACACGCTCTGATGTTTTCTCAGCTAAAGGAGATTTTGGGAATTATCAAAATGTAGCTGATCAGATTAGGCTATTTAATAATGTATTTGGTTCTACAAGATTATTTTCTCAAATAGTAGATAAATCCCCACAAATGTTAGAAGATATAGCTGCTTCAATTGTTAGAAAAACAATAGTACGCATTACTTATGGAAAAAATATAATTATGGATGAGTTGGATGCAATACTTGGTCAAGGAAGTGAAGACCGTTCTCTTAATTAATATAAACTTAAACCTCTACCTTAATTCTACAAAACTTTTATAAACTCTTTAAAGTTATATATGTATAAACATTTTATTAATAATATTAATAATAATATGAATATTCATAAAGAAATATTAACTTTTGTAAGAAAAAATAAAGTTGTAACTAGTTCTGAAATTGCCAAAAAATTCAAGATTTCATGGAATACTGCTGACAAATATTTATTAGAATTAGCATTTGAAGGCAAAATTGAAAGAATAAAAAAAGAGGGAGTGAATTTATGGCTTATAAAATGATAATGAATAAAAATGGACAAATAACTGTCTTTGTAATTTTAGCTATTTTATTAGTTGCATCAATAACATTAATTTTTATTCTTTACAAAAATCAAATAGAAATAACTGAAAGTTCTGAAAAAAATACAGTAGATGAATTTAGCAATTGTATTAATGGTTATATTTCTGAAGCAGAAAAATCGATTTTTGAAAATTCTGGTTTTATTAAAATGCCTTCATTAACATATTTAGTTAGAAATCCTAAAGATTATTATTTTCAAGATGAAGTTAAAGAAATTCCTTATTTATGCTATACAGGATTAAATTATGCTAGATGCACTCCCACAAATCCTTTGATTATAAATCATTTAGAAGAAGAAATTAAGGATTATATCAGGCCAAAAGTGGAACTTTGTTTTGAATCTTTAAAGAGAGATCTGCAGGATAGAGCTTATAGTGTTAGTCTTGGAAATACTGAAAACTTAGAAGTTGAGCTTAAAGATGGATTTATTGAAATAATAGTAGTTAAAAAATTAACTAGGGAAAAAATTGAGGAAGAGACATTTGAGAAATTTTCTTCAAAATTTTCCACACCTTTATATAAAATAGCAAAGGCTAGCGAAGAAATTATCTCACAAGAAGTTCTGCAATGTAATTCAGATTATCTTGAAATTATGCAAAATGATAAAAGAATTAGCATTAAAAAATTTCAGACAGGTGATGATGTTAAAATTTATACTGTTAAAGATATAATTACTAAAAAAGAATGGAAATTTGCTATAAGAAATTGTGTTTTATCCACACCATCCTAACTAAAATGAAAATAAATAAAAAAATAACTTTGCTTGAAATTTTCTTAGTTGTAAGTTCAATTTTTGCTTTTGCATGGATAGCTGGAAGTCCTTATAATGAGAACTTATATAATAATGAAATAGAAGAGATTTTAGAATTCATATTTTTAATTCCTATTGTATCTGCTCAAACAACTAGTTCAACTTCTTGTTGTACAAATCTTAAAGATGGAAGTGTTTGTCAAGATCTTCCTTCAGATACATGTAATGAATTATGTGCTAGCAGTTGTATCCCAAGCTCTTGTGGAGCTGTTTCTCAATGTGAACTTGGATGTGGATTTTCTAAAAGTGAAGGAACATGTACCCTTAATACACCTAAAGCTTCATGTGATAATAATGAAGACTGTGAATTTTTAGAAGATCCTTTTTGTTCTGATCCAAAATGCCAAAAAGGCTGTTGTACTATTGGATTAAATACTCATTGGTACACTCCAGCTGAATGTCAAATAAGAGCAAATGCTGGAGGAGTTTCTTACGAATTTGATAGAAGTGTAGAAAATGAGCAAGCATGTTTCAGACAATCCTCTAATTTAGAAGAAGGTGCTTGTGTTTTTAATAACAATGAGAATAGTGAAGGAAATGATTGTTTAATTACAACCCAGATAAATTGCGATGATTCTAAAGGTATTTTTTATAAAGACCTTTTATGCTCAAATAATGCTTTAAATACAAGATGTAAAAAAGAAAGTTATGTCAGCTGTGTTAATGGAAGAGATGGAGTGTATTGGTTTGATTCATGTGGAAATAGAGAAAATATTTATGGAACTGTTTATAATGGAAAAATAAAATCTCCAAGTGAGTCTTGTAATCCTAATACTAATAATATAAATTCTGGGAGTTGTGGAAATTGTAATTATAATTTAGGCAGTATTTGCGGAGTTTTTCGTCCAGGAGTTGATAGGGGAAATATGAAAGGTTATACTTGTAGAGATTTAAATTGCAAAGACTCTAAAGGAAAAACTAGGATTCATAAAGAATCTTGGTGTGTATATGATGGGCCTATTGGAAGTGGAAGTATATTTTCAGCAAGAGGAGAAAGCAGAGGATTATTAAGCGGATTACTAAGTGAATTTGGATTATTTAGCACCGACCTTGTAGGAAGCAGGCATTTTAGGCAATTATGCAATAATGGAGAAATTGAAGTTGAACCTTGTGATGACTATAGAAAAGAAATTTGTGTTCAAAATAAAAAGAAATTAGATAATGGACGTGAAGTTGATGGTTCAATATGCAGAGTTAATATGTGGGAGCAGTGTATTGGTTATAATACAAATGAAGGTTGTGGAGCTGCCTGTATTGGTAAATGTATTGCTAATCCTGATTGTAGAGTTCATCCAGTTTTTGTAGATGAAGGATTTAAGTTTACAACTTGTGTTCCAAAATATCCTCCAGGATTTGATTTAGGAAGTACATCTGGATTAGAGAGTCTTGCCCAGAACTATATCCAAGATTCATTAGGAGATTCAGGCTCTCTTGGAAATTTAGGAGGAATTGCTTCTCAATTAACTGATAGTTCAGAAAATTCTGCAAGCCAGATTTGTTCTTTAGCCTCTCAAAAATGCACAAGTGTTTGGGTTAAAACATGCGGGTTGTCAGGAATAAAATGGGAATGTGTGAAAAATTGCAACTGCCATAAAGCTGGATTTACAGTTCAAATGAATAATTTATGTATAAGTTTAGGAGATTGTGGAGTTTATGCAAATATTGAAGGAAAAGTAACTACTAATGGAGCTTATGTATCTAAAAAAGGAAAACATGGGGCAACTCCTTTACAGCCATTTTTTTTAATTCCTGTTTATTTCTCATTGGCAAAAATCTTGAAACCAATTCCACCCAGTGGTGGATTTTATAAAGATGAAAGTGATATTTTAAATTTGCCAACTGGAATTGTT
This sequence comes from Candidatus Woesearchaeota archaeon, assembly GCA_964360755.1. Taxonomy (GTDB): domain Archaea; phylum Nanobdellota; class Nanobdellia; order Pacearchaeales; family GW2011-AR1; genus JACPLR01. The sequence continues at coordinate 31,104 of CAYHYE010000001.1, read as the reverse complement.
GACCAGTTTTTAGGAGGATTTAATAGAATAAGTGGAGCAAGTTCAAGAACCCAATTACAAAATTTATTTGGTGATCAATTAGGAACAACTATTGGGATAACTACTATAACACTGATTGGCACTCAAGCAATTCTAGGAAGCATACTTGTAGGGTCTGGGAGCGGATTTTTTGGAGGATTATTTAGTGGACCAATATTTGGTTTTGATCCCATTTCTATAGCCATAGGAATCGCTATTGGCATTGGATTAACATATGCTCTCGGCTGCGGAAAAGTTGAAACAACTGAAATTCAATTTCAATGCCAGCCATGGCAAAGACCAAAAGGCGGAGATGATTGTGAGAAATGCAGCAAAGATCCTTTAAAACCATGCACAAAATACAGATGTGAAAGCTTAGGAGCTAGATGTACTTTATTTAATGAAGACACAGGAGTTCAAGAATGCATTTCAATCAAAGGAGAGGATACAATTCCAATTATTAGCCCTTGGGAAGATATTTTAAATAAAAGTTTGTATAAATATACTGATGTTAGTAGCAATGGATTTAAACTAAGAACAGCTAACGGAGAATGCGTTCAGGCATTAACTCCTGTTATATTTGGAGTTAAAACAGATATTCATGCGAATTGCCGTTGGTCAACTCAATCTTTTGAGTATGAAAACTTAACTGATTCAAGTCCTGATTTAGAAAGTTTAGTAAAACCAGTATATGTTAAAAATCACACTTTGCTTACATTTTTACCAGATGTTGAATCAATATTATTAAATGAATTAAATCCTAATGAGTTAATAGATTCAGAAACAGAAATAGAAATTAGAGAATCTTTATTAAATCAATTAGAAGATTTAAATATCTATATAAAATGTGCAAATATTGACGGAGTTTCTAATGATGCAGATTATAGAATTAACTTTTGTGTATCTCCTGGAGATGATGTTCGAGAACCAGTTATTCTTAATACCCTACCATCAAATAATAATGTGACTAGATTTGATGCTACAGAACAAAATGCAGTGTTTTTTATTTCAGAGCCTTCTGAATGCAAGTGGGATATTACTAAACCTAATACTGCAAGCAAAACAGAATCATTTAATATGCTTGCTAATACAATGACTTGCGATACAAATATTGAAAGTGGAACTTTATTTGGATGGCTTTGCAATACAACTTTGCCAATAACAGCTAATGAAAATAAATTTTTTGTACAATGTAAAGATCAGCCTTGGCTTGAAAATAGTGAAGATAAAACAAAAAGAAATATTGGAAATATTTTTGAATATGTTTTAAGGAAAAGTCAATCTGAATTAAAAATTGATAGTATTAAACCTAATGGAACTATTTATGCTGGAACAGAGCCAATTATTGTGGAGATTGAAGTTGAAACTTCTGGAGGATCTAATAACGGAGAAGCTTTTTGTCAATGGGGATTTGAACAAGATAATATGATTGACAGCTTCAAAGAAACTAATGGTATATTACATAGTTATATATTAAATCAAATGATAAAAGGAAGTTATCAAATTTTTGTAAAATGTAATGATGCTGCTGGAAATATTGCAGAAGGAAACACTTCATTTGTTTTAGACTTAGATAATTTAGAACCAGTAATAACAAGGGTTTTCAGTAATAATGCAAATTTATTTTTAGCAACTAATGAAATATCAAGATGTTTTTATAATGAGACTCAATGTGGTTTTTCATTAGATCAAAGTATAGAATTCCAAGGAGCTAACTCGCAAGTTCTTAACACTCCTTTAATTGAAAATATTGATTATTATATAAAATGTCAGGATATTTGGAATAATGCTCCAAATAGTTGTTCAATTATTATAAGGAGTTTTAAAGATGTTTAAAAGAACATTTATAAATAAATTTATCGTTGATACATTGTAAAATGATTAATAAAAAAAGAGCACAAGTTACACTTTTTATAATTATCGCAGTTGTAATTATTGGAGCAGCAATTTTATTTTTTGCATTTACAGATATAGGAAGAGAAATTATTTCTCCAATAGTTCCTTCTGGTATTGGAACAGGTTTAAATGTTGAAAAAGATTTTGAGAAATGTGTTTTAGATGATGAAATGTTTAATAAAGAAATAGCTGCTATATTAAAACAAGGTGGAGATAATAATCCAGAGCATTTCTTTTTATATAATGATACAAAATACAAATACTTATGTTATTCTGCAAATTATTATGAAGCTTGCATTAATCAAGAGCCTTTATTAATACAAAGTGTTGAAGCAGAAATTTTAGATGCTACGAAGCCAATTCTTGCAAAATGCATTCAAAAAATTGAAAAAAATTTAATGGATCGTGGATTTGAAATTAGAAGTGATGATTTTAATTCAGAAGTTGATATTATTACTGGCAATATAAATATTAAAATATTGTATAATCTAAGAATTAAGAAAGGAGATGTTTCAAAAGTTTTTGAATCTTTTGAGATTAAGAAAAAAAGCGAGGCTTATCAGTTAATAACTGTTGCTAGCTCAATTATAAATTTTGAAGCTCATTATGGCGATAGTGATTCAGTAGCTTATATGTCAATATATCCAAACACTAGAGTTGAAAAATTAAAGCAGGATGATGGCACAACTGTGTATAGATTATCTGATAGAGTTACTAAAGAAGAATTTAATTTTGCTACAAGGAGCTATGCATTGCCTCCAGGATATTTATTATGAAAAATAAATTAATTTTTATGCTGGCATTTATTTTCTTAGTTTTAACTTTTTCATCTTTTTCATTAGCTCAATTAGCTGTAACTACATGTTGTGAGAAAACTTTAAATGGAGCTTTCTGCCAGAATGTAGATTTAATCCAATGCGATAGCAAATATTTATCTTCTCCAACTTCATGTGATAGCACTTCTTATTGTCAGTTAGGAGTGTGTTATGATTCTGATGAAGGACTTTGTATGGAAAGAGTTCCGAAGAAAGCTTGCGAAGAAGCTAATGGTTTATGGACAGCTGATGAAAATCCTCCACAATGTGATTTAGGATGTTGTATTGTAGGAGAACAAGCTGCGTTTACAACATTGCAAAGATGTAAAAAAATTGCAGGACAATATGGATTGCAAGCTGATTTTAGGCCTGGAGTTAGCGATGAAATTTCTTGTATTGGTATTGCCAATGCACAAGATCTTGGAGCATGTGTTTTCGAGAGCGAGTTTACTAGAACATGTAAATTTGGAACAAGAAGTGAATGTGATGTAACAAAACTTCCTAAACTAACAAATAATACAGAAGTTCAATTTTTTAAAGATTATTTATGCACTGCAGAAGAGCTGAATACAAACTGCCAAAAAACAACTAAAACAACTTGTATTGAAGGAAAAGATGGAGTTTATTTTATTGATAGCTGTGGAAATCGTGCAAATATTTATGATAGTTCTAAAGTAAATGATGTTAAATATTGGACAAAAATTGTTCCTAAATCAGAAGCTTGCTCTTCCACATCTAAAAATTGTGGAAACTGCGATTATCTTGGAGGAAGTATTTGTGCTAGAGCTTCTCAAGGACAGAAGCCAAGTTATGGAGATTTTATTTGTAGAGATATAAACTGTTATGATACTTCAAATAAAAAAGATTACAAAAATGGAGAGTCTTGGTGTTTCTATGATAATGGAAAAAGCAATGATGATAGAGTTGG
>CAYHYE010000001.1:0-27347 GCA_964360755.1 Candidatus Woesearchaeota archaeon | reverse complement strand
GAAAATGCAGGAAATATTGTTGCAGGAGTTGCTGAACAAGTTACAGAAGGAATTCAAGGATTATTTTTAAATGTGCATGATTCTAGAAGAGATCAAGGAGCTTGTGTTCCTAATATTTCTCCAGGATTAGCATTTTGGGATGGAAGTGCAGCTAGTCAATGTGATTTAGTAAGTTCTAGTTGCGTTGTAACTTATGAGAAAGGTTTGCTTAGTGGAAAAAAATGTGTTGATAATTGTTTTTGCGATATAAAACAAAATCCTCAAGCTGCATTACAGGCATTAAATATTTGTTCTTCAATAGGAGATTGCGGTCCTAAAGCTAATTATAAAGGAAAATTTGTTAACAAAGGATATGAATTTGTAGTTGAAGATGAAAGAGTAGGCCCTAATTTAGATTTGGGAATTTTTGATCCAAATAAAGCTAAACAAGTTGGCCAGCCAGCTGAGCCTGTTGCAAATCCACAATTTACACAAAGCTTTCAAACTAGTGAAACTCAAGCATTTAGCCAGTCTTCGCAAACACAATCACAATCAACAACAGGAAATATTGTAAAAGAAATAATTACAGAAGCTTATAAAAAGCTCTCGTAGAAACATTTATAAATATAGTACTAACTATAAAATAGTAACAATGGAAAACACAAAAACACTAAGACAAAAACTTGCAAGAGGATTAACAGCTTTAATAGTGCCTATTGTAGCTGGTTGTGCAACATCTACTTCTGATTATTTAGGTGCATTATCTTGGAAAACTTATTCTGGAATGGCTAAGAGACCAGGAACAAGAATTATGTCTGGTTTAATTGGAGAAACCATGGCATTTGAAGCTCAAAAAGAAGCTATGAAAGAAGCTGCAAGAGAAGGAGTTGATTATGAAAGAAGAACTCAACCTAACAAAAGTCAGCAAGAAGTTGAAAAATTAATATATCCTTTTATGTGCAATGACTGGGAAGATTATAATGACAACGCTATTCCTGAAACAAGTGAAATGTCTGGTATAAAAAGCTCATTTAAAAGAGATGAACAAATAACAACTGGAATTTATTTAAGAAATATGAAAGGAAGCTTAATTTCATATAGATTAATCCACCCAAATGGAAAGGTTGAAGAAAAGATCCTTAGAAGTGTAAATTATTTTCATGAATGGGCACGTACAAGAAATCTACCATATGAATTTAACAAATTGGGGAGGTATAAAAAAGAATGGTTTGTTGATGGAAAACTTTCAGCTTCGCAAATATTTGAAATAATTGAATAAAAATAATATGTAAAATAGTAACAATGGAAAACACAAAAACACTAAGACAAAAACTTGCAAGAGGATTAACAGCTTTAATAGTGCCTATTGTAGCTGGTTGTGCAACATCTACTTCTGATTATTTAGGTGCATTATCTTGGAAAACTTATTCTGGAATGGCTAAGAGACCAGGAACAAGAATTATGTCTGGTTTAATTGGAGAAACCATGGCATTTGAAGCTCAAAAAGAAGCTATGAAAGAAGCTGCAAGAGAAGGAGTTGATTATGAAAGAAGAACTAAAAATAATGATAAAGTTTACAACAATCAAAGACAACAAACTGAATACTCTGCTCCTAGTTATGAATTGTTTACATTTAGAGATTTAAATAAAGATAAAAGACCAAATGATATGGAATTAAGCAATGAATTTTCTGAAGGAGAAATAATTTCTGTCTTTTTTAAGTATAAAAATCTTCTTCCAGGACAAAACATTCGTTTTTTATTAAGAAGGGAAAATGGGAGTATTAACACTTTTAAAGAAACAGATTACATAAATGAATATAATTCAGCATCTAAAATGTTTAAATTTATTTGCGAAAAAGAACATATTGGTTATAATGAAATCAAAGCGATTGTGAATAATAAATTCGTAAAATATTATAATTTTTTTGTAATGGATATTAATAAATAAAATGAAAAAACAAGGGGTGAAAAAAAGACGTGAAGTTTTATTGATAATTGCAAATTTAATTATTTCTATAATTGCAATTGCATTTATGATTTCTATGGAAAGTGGTGTTGTGAGTGGACAATCTACTAATTATCCAACTTTAACTAGCCAAGAAAGGGAAAAAATATTAAATAGTTTGAAGGATGGTGATAAGACTTGGTATGATTCAGGTTATGGGCTTAGGCTATCTAGTGAAGGCATTTGGGAAGGATATAACAAAGCTACTGATAAATCTATTAATTATAATATAGGCGATAGTTATATAGAAAAAGTATTAGGTATAACTGTTGCTGGTGTTACTGGAGAAATTGTTTCATCGACTGCTCCATTGCCTAGTAAAACTAAAAGTCTAGCAGGAAGTTTTAAAGATGGTGATACAAAAATAATTAATGGTAATACATGGACCAGAAACAATGGCTTTTGGACAACACCTTCTAAGCCTAAAACAAAATTTAATGATGATGCAATTAAAGCTGGTTTTGCTGGTAAAGGTGACGGTGGAAGGGGGCCTTCTTCGACTAATACTCCTACGGAAACAGACCCTGAAAGACCTGAACTTGAAAAACTTCGACTGAAGGGTAATACTGACAAATTTAAATCGCGATTAAAAACCTCTGCAACATATGCAGGAATAGGTTTAACAGCAGGCCAGATAATTAAAGAAATAGGAGGTGATAAGCCTTGGAGTACTGCTTTAGGAAATAGTTTGCAAGCAGCAGGTTTAGCTGCAGGAGCATCAAATCTTTTTGCAGAAAGTACTTTTTTTGGAGGGAATGCTCCATTTATAGGTTTAGGAGTTGGAGTAATAGTATTTATATTAACATATAAAAAAGTAGAATATGAAACTGTTTTTTTTACATGTAAATCTTGGGAAGCTCCTATTGGAGGTAATGATTGTGAAAAATGTAATGACGGAGTTCATCCATGCAGTGAATATAGATGCAAGTCTTTAGGCCAGGCTTGTGAATTAATTGAAGAAAATATTGGAACAGATAGAGAATTATGTGTTTGGAAAAATCCTAAGGATGTAAAAAGCCCTGCAATAAGGCCTTTGCAAGGAGTATTAACAGAAGGATTTATTTATGTGCCTTTAGCTTCTCGCCCTCCTAATTGGGGGACTAAAATAAAACCTTTTGACGAAGAATGTATTCCACCATTTACACCAATACAATTTGGAATAGAAACAGACAAGCCTTCTCAATGTAAAATTGATTTCTTAATTTTAGGAGGAGCTGGAGATGTAGATATTGAACCAAAAGGTTATGATGAAATGAGATATGATTTTGGAAATTCAAATTTATATGATTATAATCACACACAAACATTAAGCTTGCCAAGCCCAAGCACTATTAATAGAATTGGAGAATTAAATACAAATACAACAGGTGGATTAGAAATTAGAAATAATGGACAATATAGCTTATATGTAAGATGTAGAAGTGCAAATGGATATTATAATGCAGATCCTTATGCAATTAATTTCTGTGTTGAAGATGGTCCAGATTTAACTCCGCCTATAATTGAAGAAACAAGTATTAGAGATGGACAGCCTGTGAATTTCAAAGTTGATAATTTAACAATAAGTGTATTTACTAACGAGCCTTCAAATTGCCGCTGGGCAAGAGACAATGATTTAAGTTTTGAAGAAATGACTAATAACTTAGTTTGTGCAAATAACCTTGAAGATATAAGAGCTAATAATTTTTATGAATGCAGAACAACTTTAACAGGAATTAAAGACAGGCAGGAAAATTTATTTTATTTCAGATGCGAAGATCAGCCTTATGAAGAAGCTAGCAAAAGAAATAGAATGCAGTCTGGAAAACAATTAAAAATTATAGGAACTCAAGAGCTAAATATAAAAGAAAATTCAGTTATTCCAAAACAAGGAGAAACACTAAGTGGTTCAACTAATACAGTAACTGTTCAATTAGGATTAGAAACTTTAAATGGATATAAAAATGGCGAGGCAACGTGTTTATACTCGCTAGATAATGAAACATTCATAAGATTTTTTGAAACAGGAACTCATTTACATAAACAAAAACAAGATTTAGTAGGTGGAAGCTATACTTATTATTATAAATGTATAGACTTAGGTGGAAATTTAGCAGAAACATCAACAAGCTTTGATGTTTTTATAGATAAACAAGCTCCAAGAGTAGTAAGGGTGCTAAATGATGCTAATAGGTTAAAAATTATTACAGATGAAGATGCTATATGCAGATATTCAAATGATGAAAACATTAAATGTAATTTTAATATTAATGAAGACCAAGGAACTCCAATGCAGTACATACAGTCAGATAATAAAAAAGAGCATCTAGCTTTATGGGATCTAACAAAAAATTATTATATTAAATGCATGGATTCTGGATCTTCTCAGCCAGCAACAACAGAATGTTCAATAATTGTTAGACCAGTTGAACTTGGAGAATAATTATTCTTTTATAAAGTGATGATCTATATAATCGAGAAGTTGTCTTCCTGAAAGTTTAACACTGCTTGGACCGTTTCTAATATAAAATTCTTCTTCTTTTTCTGATTTTAAAAAAACAGGCTTCTTGCTTGTTAAACAATCAATCTTTAAAACATGCCTATCTTCAAAAGGATATAATTCAAAATTTATAAAAGGAAGAAACTCAGAGCCTATATAAGTTTTAAGCAAATTTGTAAAATGAAGACTTAAAGCATCATTGTCTTTGAATTTATCTCTTTCAAGGCCTTGAACTTTTCCAGAGTTATCAACTCCTATTAACAAAGTTCCCCCATTAGTATTAAGAAATGCAACAATACTCTTCATATTTCCATGTTCAATTCTATTATCTATTTCTAAAGTATGTAAATTAGTTCTTAAAGTACTTTTAAACTCAAGCCGCGTTCCTTCACCCTTAGAAATTAAATTTAGCATTTCTGTCGAAGATTCTTCTAAAGTGTTTCTTTGTCCAAATAATCTAGGGTTTTTCTCTATTTGCTTCATAATAAATCCAGAAACAATTTTTATTTTCCCATTTTTCATATAAGAATATCCAAATATTGAAACTAATAAAGCTCCAAGCATATTTACTGCTAAATCTTTCATTATATCTAAAGCAGATTTTTGAAGGGTAAACCCAAAAAAACTGTCTAAAGCAAATTCAATTACTTCCCAAACAGTTCCTATAGCTAATGTAAAAGAAAAAGTAAGAACTAAAATAATAAATGGATTTGCTCTTATTCTTTTATCTTTATATAGTGCAAATAAAACTGTAAATCCTAAAACCCCAAGAGCTATTGAAGCAATAAAATTAAGCAAAATATCCCACCACCAAAACTCAAAAAAAACTCCTCTAACATCTCCTAAAAATAAAATACCATAAATAAATGCTATAATTAAAATTTCATAAATAGCTGGAAATTCAAAACCAAATAATTCTTTTAATATTCTAGGTAGGAAAGTTATAAAAAAGCCCAATATTGAAAATATCATTACTAGATTTCTATTTTTATATAAAGATCCTAAAAAAGCTAACACTAAAAGAACACGTATAAAGTTTATTAGCGCAAATCTTATTCCTTTATCACTCTTTTGCATAAATTTTCTTAAATTAATAAGTATAAATAAATAATGATAATGAAGTGCTAAGAGGAAATGTTTAATAACTAGATTAAATTTTTTTATATATGGTGATTAATGAAAAATATAAAAAGTCTCAATTTCAAATAGGTTTTGGAATGATTTTTTCTATAATATTAATAGTAATGTTTCTTGTTGTAGCTTTTATAGCTATTAAAGCTTTTTTAGGAACTAAATGCAGTGTCGAGCAGGGAATTTTTATAAAAGATCTGCAAGACGAGATAGATTTAATATGGAAAGGAGCTGGGGCAAGTGAAATATTTAAAGGAGAAATATTTGAATGTGAAATAAGCCACGTTTGTTTTTTCAACTTAAACGGAAATTATGAAGAAAATAATCCTAAAGTAAAAGATTTTAAAATATTTACAGGAGAAAATGAAAATCATAATCTTTATTTTTATCCTAGAAGCAAGGCAAAATTAGGCTCTGCTTTAATTAAACATGTTAACATGACTGAATTATCTGAAAATCCTAAATGTTATCAAATGCAAAATAATGAATTTCAAATTAAACTAGAGAAAAATCTTAATGAGGGTTTAGTAAGAATTTCTTAGAATGAATAAAAGAGGTATGGAATTTGGATTTGCATGGATTTTCGCACTTATTGCTGGAGGAGCAATTCTTTTTCTAGCTATTTTTGCAGTTTCTCAATTAATAAAAACTAGCGAGAGAGAGGTTAATACAAAAGTTGCTGTAGAATTTACAAATGTTCTTGATCCTTTACAAACAACTGTTTCAGAGAGTTCTGGGAATAAGATTAATCTTCCTGTTGAAGCAAGAATATTTAATTCATGCAATTTAGAAGGTGTTTTTGGAAATAGTATTGTAAGTTTTTCTGAGAGAATTGGCTTTGGAGATGAGTGGACAAAACCAGGATTAGAATCAAAAACAAAAAGTGCATATCTTTTTTCAGAAAATAAATTAGAAGGAAAAGAAGTTAGTTTTCTTGTATTTCCCTTTAAAATGCCTTTTAAAGTAGGAGATATATTAATTGCATATACAGATAACTACTGCTTTGTTAACACTCCTTTAGAAGTTGAGATTAAATTAAAAGATTTATTAACTAAAAATAATCAATTAATTGTTTTTTCTAATTCTTTATCTTCATGTCCAGATAATGCAAGAACTGTTTGTTTTGAAGGAAATTGTGATGTAACTGTTGAATGTGAGGACTATGATTGCAATAATGGTTTTGTAAAAAAAGAAAATGAATTATTATACTTCAGCGATAATTTACTTTATGCTGCAATATTTTCATCAAAAGAAAATTATAAGTGTAATATTAATAGGTTAGTGAAAAGATTAGCTATAGTTAGTGATATATATTCAAAAAAATCGCAGTTTGTTTCTTCTAGGGGATGTATAAATATAAATTTAAGAGAAGATATATTAAATTTAAATGAAAATTCATTAAATTATGAGGAATTATCAGACCTTAGAGAAATAGAAATTATCTCAACAGAACTAAATAATAAAAATGAGGATTTAGAATGTCAGTTATTTTAATAAAAAAAGGGCAGTTTAAAATACAGCAAATGATTTTTATGTTATTAGCTGTAACTTTATTTTTTATATTAGTTGGCTTGTTTTTTGTTGCATTTAAAACAGCAAGTTTACAAAAAGATGTTGTTGAATTAAAAAGGGATAAAGCTGTGGAAATTATTGAAAAGATTTCTAGCAATCCAGAATTTATTTTTGAAGATAGGAGTATTTCAAATGCTATTGATTCTGATAAATTAATGATCTTAAAGAACGAAAATAAATATGTTTTCGTTGAAAATGGAAAAAGAAAAACATTTTGGGGTGTTGATGGGATCATTGTTAGAAAAATATACCCATCTGAAGGAGAAATTATTGAATGTACAAATGAAAATTACCCTAATTGCAATTTAATAAAACTTTTTACTAATAAGAATAATGCTCCTATATCAAGTTTTGTTTCTTTATGTAGAAAAGATAGTTTAAATGGCATTAAATATAATAGGTGTGAATTAGCTGAACTTATGATTGAAGAAGAAAAATTAAATGAAAATAACTAAAATGAAAAGTATAAAAGACATTATAAAATATAAAAAATCACAAGAAGAGATGGTTGGATTTGTAGTTATAGTTGTATTAGTTTCTATAATAGCTGTTATATTTTTAGTAATTTCTCTAAAAAGCTCTAAAACTGAAGTTAGTACTAGTAAAAATATAGATAGTTTAATATCTTCTTTATCACAGCTAACAACTGAATGTGAAATCCCTGCCTCAGAGTTTAAGGACATTGGTGGTTTAATTGATTCATGTGACAAAGGCTTAGTTTGCGATGTTTGTAATGGAAATAGTTGTAATGATACAAAAGACTCTTGTAAAGTGCTTGAAAATACACTAAAAAAAGCTATTGAAGCTAGTTATGCTGTAACAGAAGAAAGCTATGTTTCATATTATAATCTAACTTTATATAATAATTTTGATAAGAATCTATTAATAAAATCAATTATTAAAGGCTCTGAAACATGCTTAGGAAAAAAAGCATTTAATGAAATAGCTTTTGATGAAATAAGGCTTTATTTAGAGGTTTGTTTTAGATCTGAATAGCTCTCGTGAGGGTTGATAAGGGATATTTCCCTTATATTCTTATTGTAATATTTATTGATTTAGCAGTTAATAATGGTCTATGTAAGCGTCTTTTTCCAGACTTTTCTTCTATTAAGTCTAAAAAACCGAATTTTTTTAACAATAAAACATCCTCCCTTACTGTTTTAAAATCTCTATTAAGTATTTTAGCTAAGGAATATATTGATTTTGGCTGCTTTACCTTAATTATATGTAATAATCTAGCTTTTTCATTGCTTAAAATTTTTCTTAAGATTGATAAATCTTGAGTATTATATTCCTCTTTTTCAGGAATAGTGCTAAACCTTCTAAATATATAGTGAAAGGTCCCTTCCTTCTCATATATATCTATTATTCTTGTTTTATCTACCATTTTTATGATATGGGGTTTTTATTACCCTATATTTTAAACTAAATTTAATATATGTATAAAAAAACCATATATATTAATAAACCTTTCTATATTTAATTCATAAAAAGCTATGTTTTTCATTAGTGGTAACACAACATTTATAAATAAATGCCATAAAAAAGGCATATTTTTAGCTTATAAAGAAAAGGTTTATAAACATAATTTCTTTACCTCATTTATTATTAACTTAATGCCGATGACCTAGCCTATTGGCTAAGTAAAATCTTTGAAATAATCGAACAATGGAAGAATTAAGATTGTTTTGAAGAACGCCGACACCATTGAAGGTGTTGAAAAATAAAAAAGGCGTGAAAGGAGGTTAAAAAAATATGAAATTTAATTTTGGAAAAATAGGTTCTGTGTTAGCTAGTGTAGCCATGCTTGGATCAACAATAGGAATTGCTGCTGCAGCTTCATATCCTGCACCATTCGTGTCAGGTGGAACTGCTAATGCTGCGATAATTGTTGGATCATCAGCGCAAAATACAGATTGGCTTGCAGCTACAGACTTAGGTACTAAATTAGGTGCTACTCTAAGCAGCCAAACAGTTTCTGGATCTACAACAGCTGCGAGCAGTGTTGATTGTACAGCAGAATCAAATAGTTGTGTTCGCTTAGATAAAAAAAGTGATAAAGTTAACATAAATAACAGTTTAAGTGGAGTTTTTGGTTCAACAGTTAGTGATGATGATTTACCATCGCTTCTTAAAGCAGGAGCTTACACAAATGATGAGAATACTGAATATGACTATGAACAAAAGATAACTTTAGGTACAGGTCTTCAGCTAAATCATTTTTCAAGTAATGACTATAAAGATAAAGAGCCTAGTGTTGGTATAAATATGTCTTCAACACATGTTATACTTAACTATACATTAACTTTTACAGAAGAACCTTTATCTGATATTAGTGGAGGAGACTTAGTTGATTTTGAAACAACTAATATGGCTATTCTAGGTAGGACTTATTTTATATTAGATGCAGATAACACTACTTTAGATTTAACTCTATTAGATTCAGCAGCTGATGGTGTTGTTGCTGAAGGAGAGACAGTTAGTGTAGTAGGAAAAGAAGTCTCTATAGTTCATATAGACTCTAGTGAAGTTAAGTTAGATGTTAGCGGAGAAATAACTAATTCATTGGCAGAAAGCGGAACTTTTAAGCTTAGTGATGGAAATTATGTAGGAATTAAAGATATCCTTCATAGTTCTAAAACAGGCACTATTAGTAAAGTTGAGTTTAGTATTGGTTCTGGTAAATTAGAGATTAAAGGAGGAGGATCAAATATAAAGCTAAATGATAAATCTGTTAATGAAATTAAGTCTTATGTAACAAGAGGAACTTCAACAGGAGGAAAAGAAGCTTTAAACAAGATAGTTTTAGAATGGAAAACAGATGATAGAACATTCTTAACTCCATCATCTGAGATAGTGCAGCCAGGATTTGGAGCTATTAAACTATCAATGTCTGGGTTTGTTACTCCTAAAGAAGATGTTATAACTGTAAAGAACTCTGGAACTACCTCTATTGTAGTAACAGCTACTATAACAGATGGACAAGTATCATTGCCAATACTTTTCAAGAATGCTACCAAGTATTTAGGAATTGGGGATGACGCAGCAGAACTTTTAGTAACATCTAAGAACCTTACAGGAAATCTCTATAATGATACTAAGGGAGATAGATATCTTGTTGCATCATGGAATGATTCGAGAGATTCAGAAACTTATATCTTAAGATTCACAGACTTTACTCAAAGTGATGGAATTAACAAAACAACAGTCAAAAAGCTTACAGAAGGAAATGTCTGGGTGACTGCTTGTGGTGAGAAAACAGACTCTGGCGGAACAATTAGCGATTGCAACATAGGATCTGTCACACTGTCTTTTAATAAGATAGTTGGAAAAACAGATAAAGTTGTCAATTTTAGCGGAGGCACTAGTGTAAACTTCTATCAGCTTTATACACAAGAAGGATTAAGAGTAAGTCTTCCTTTTGCAAGTAATTTTAGTGCGCTTCCTGCTGGTACTGGATCATTCGGAGTGATTGATTTGAATACCACATTAGGTGGAAGTTCTTTTGGTCACGACACTAATGGTTTCTTCTTAATGTTAACAGAGGAAGATAAAGATGGAAATCTTGGACTTGGCGGTCAGATTAATATTACAGTAAGTAACCAATCTGATGCAGATGCAGAAGTTAATTCAATAACTATGGTTGATAACGAAGCTTTCAAAGAGATTGAAGATGATGACAATCTTGTTTCAAGAGTTGAATCAGATCTTGGTACAAAATATAGACGTATAGGCAGTAGCACAGACCAAAGATGGGTTGAAATAACATACCCTGGTGAAGAGTCTTATGCAGAAGTCTTTATAGCTGCACCAGATTTAAGTGTTGGTACAGGAGGAGGTACTTCTGAAATAAAGACTTTCGAAGACACTGAAGTAGATAGTGTTTCATCTAAAAACTTAATAGTAATAGGTGGAACATGCGTTAATACTGTTGCACAAAGATTATTTGCAGCAAGCAGTGCTCTTTGCGGTGCTGATTTTTCAAGTCATCCTAAAGGTGTTGGAGCTGATGAATTTTTAATAGAGACATTTAGTTCTCCATATTCGTCAGGAGTAGTAGCAACACTTGTTGCAGGATACGAAGCTGCTGACACTACAAAAGCAGTTGATGCTTTAACTTCAAAGAAACCTGATACTGATGTAGGTATGAGGTATGAAGGAGATAGTAGCGGAAAGTTCGAGAAAGCTTAATCAGTCTAAATTTATTTTTTCTTTTTCTTTTTCTTTTTTTATCTTATAATAATCTTTTTAAAATTGTTAAATCTAGAATATTAATGAGAAATATAGAAAATAAGAAAGATTCAAAACTAAATAAAAAAATTTTAGTAATTGCATTAATAGTTCTAATGGCTTCTAGCACTATAGGATTTATAATAGGATTTGGACAAAATAATAATCCAAAAGATGAAAAACTAAATTATAATGGAATTGATTTTGTAGTTAATCAAAATGGCCTTTGGGAATTTAAAATAAATGGCAATGTTTTTAGTACAGTGTATAACCCATATGAATTAGGAGAGATTCCCTTAAATATAACTATTTCTTCAAGAGATTTATTAAATAAGCCTTTGTATTATGTTGTTGAGAATGCTAATAATCTTAATGCAATTAATGAAATAATAAGAAATATTAATGTATTTATTCAAAGAAGCCAGGAGGTTTGCCTTAATGCAGAGTTTTGCAGAAACAAAGATTTAATACTAAAAGACTGTTCAAATAACATAATAATTTTAAAGAATTCTAAGGATATAAAAATTTATAAAGATCAGAATTGCATTTTTATTGAATCGCCGCTTGAAGACCAGTTGAAAATTGGTGACAAATTAATTTTTAAGATTGCTGGAGTTTAATAAATATGGAAGAAAATACTGAGGAATCATCTGTTAAAGAAGTATCTATTAAAGTATCGCACAAAGAGCGTGTTGAAGTTAACCAGCTAAAATGGTTTTTCATAATCTTTGGAACATTAATGTTTTTGTCATTTATACTTATATGGATAAGTATAGAGTCTAAAAGCTTTAATTTTTCAGGGATTGGTTTTACGAAAGAAAGATTTGGGCAGATAGATTTTTATACAACTACCATTACTGGTTATGGCATTAGGGAAGTTCCAATAAACTACAAGCTTAATTTAAGAAATGATCCTAGAGAACTAGATGTTCCAGTAATTGGAGAAATAAATTTTCTTGAAGATGGCAAGGTTTATTTTGCTTTAAACTTAAGCTCTAATATATCTCAATGTGGGAGTCCAATTTCACTTGTGAACTTTGGGCATTTTATGAGCGGTATTGGATTTGATTTAGTTACTGCTGTGCCAGATGAAGCTCAAAGAGGTATTTATGAAAAGCCACTAGCTAATTGCAAAGCTATTACTAATCATACAGTCTTAATTTTAACAAGCGGTAATGAAACTAAAATATATCAAGATCCTGAAAATTTAAATTGTTATGTAATTGAGTTTACTAACTGTGAAGAAAAAGAAGCTTTAGAAAAATTTGAAGTAGAAACACTAATTAGTTTAACAAATTAAACATTTTGAATTATAAACTAATTTTTTAAAATTATTTTTTTAAAAACAAGAAAATCTGAGTAAATTGGAATTTCTTTTATTTTATAAATATAAATAGTTAAAAACCATATTCCAACAACAAAAATAGTGCTCAGTCCATACCAAAAAAATTTATGAGTAAAATTAAAAATACCAGAATTTTGAATAAACATTATTGAAAGTATAATTATTCTTAATATATTTAACAATAATAAAATTGAGAAAGAAAATAATATAGAATAAATTCTTTTCTTTAATTTAATAGGTGTTGATAAGTTTAAAATTAAAAGCAGGTAATATGCTGATCCTGCAATACAAGCTTCTATTATTTCAATTATATAATTTCCTACAATTAACTGAGCTCCAACTAATTTAACATCATAAAAAATATTTAATATAACATATGATAAATTAACAGTTAATGGCGTAAAAATAAAATAAAAAATAAAAAGATTTCCTAAACCTAATGTTAATAAAATCAAATATCTTACAATAATATCATAAATTCTTGAATTATTAGAATTTATTTTTCCCTTTTTCATTATTTAATAAGAATAAATAAGTTTAATAATTTATAGTCTATTCTTTTATAGAATTATTTTTCCAATCCTGGCTCAACTGATTTTTGCGGATTATCATAATGTCTTAATGTAAAATTTCCCTTGCCGTCATTTTCATAATACTGTAATATTCCCCTCCCAATATAGGCATTATTACATAAAATTATTAGGTCCAAATCACCATCTCCATCAAAATCTCCATTAGTAGCAGCAACACTATCAACTGGAGTTTCAGTAATATAATTTCTTGTTAGTTTAGCAACTTCTTTATTTGCTTGATTCTGATTCTCGCAATTAGTTAAAAGATTTAAACTAAAAACTCCTCCAACACCCAACATTGTAGAAAGCAATATATTTCTTAAGTTATTTTTCATTTTAATCTCTATGTAGTTTATTCCTCTATTAGAATGAATTTATCTATTAGCCATTCTTATAGCTACAATTATAATTAATATTACTAAAACTATATTTATTAAAGCTATAAGCCAGATAAGCCAATTTTCTCTTATGTTTTCTGCTATTGCTGATCCAGTTATCCCGCTTGGAACTCTTCCTTCTGCTTCTATAGGAACATTAATCTTTTGTTCTGTTACAATTCCATTATGTACTACTTGGAATGCAAATTCTTGGTTTCCAGAAATATCTTCATTAGCCATTAAAGTTATTATAACATCTTTAGATTCTCTAGCAGCTAGACTAAATGATCTAGGCTCAACTGATTTTAATGATGCCCAATCATCATAATTAATAACTAATGATTGGTATGAAACTTCTTCATCTGCAAGATTAGTTATTGTTGTTTTTATTACAAGTTCTTCGCCAGAAACTGCATCAGATTCTAATGAAGCTTCAATATCTATTAAACCACCTTCACCAGGTCTAGTAATAGGGCCTGCTAAACAATTTCCTTGAACTTTAATTGTTTTTGTGAATATTGCTTCTTTATCGTCTTCATCTTCGAATAAATCACCGTCTTCATCATAAACTTCAAGTTTTAGTCCATAGTTGCCTTCTCTAATATTTTTAGGAACATCTAAGGAAAATGAAATTTCTTTATTATCTAAAGAATCTATATCTCCAGCTTGAATTTCTTTATTAAAATTAAATTCATTAACAATTGCATTTATAGTAACATCTTCTTGGTCATCTCCACCAATATTCCATAAGTTTGTACTTATGTCAAAACTTGAGTCGCATTGAAGTGCTTCTGGGATATTTATACTATCAATATCAATTACCATAAAATCTTCTCCAAAAAGCTCAGCTGTTTCAGATCCTGAAACACATTGCACGTTTTCTCCTAAATCATCACTAAAAGCTTTAACTAATAGCATTAAATCATCTCCAACATCTTCTGATTCAAAATCATCAGGATCTAATTCAATTTCAAAAGTAACTGTTTCTTTATCGTCTTCATCAATATCGAAATCATCTTCTTCATCATCATTAATTATTTCACCAGTATTTTTATTTATAAGTGCCCATTCAACAACAACTTCATCAATATCTTTATTTCCATCATTTTCAACTTCAACTTCAATTTCTAGGTTATCTAATAAATACCATTCATCATCTTTTCCTCTTCCATTATTATTAACTTTTATATCTATATTTAAATCTCCAACTTTTCCATTACTACAGAAACTTCTTTGAAGATTTATAGGGACATTAATTGTTTTAGTATCTATAGAATCTAAGGAGCTTGTGGCTTTAATTGGTATATTAGTTGATTTTTGAGCAAAAGAGAATCCATCATCAATACTAAGAACACTTACATTAAAAGAAGCTAAAGTTACTGTACTAAGCTCTCCTAGTTTTAAAACTGATAATGTAGCTTTATTGCTATTTTCATCTGTTATTGTAATAGGAGTTGATGGAGTATCAAAATTTACTAAATCAGTTCCAGCTGAAACTGTAAATGAAGTACTATCCCCAACTTTTGTTAAAGTTGACGGCTGAGTAGTAATTGATAGACCAATTATTGCAGAAACTAGGGATATAACTAAAATACTCAAAATTAAACTTGTAGTTATTTTTGATTTCATTGTTGTAATTTTACAATTACATCTATTTATAAATGTTTCGATTTTAATGTTGTTACTAATAATAGATGAAAAATACATTAAATTTAATTCTCTATCAAAAATATTTTTTATCAATAACTTTTTTAAAAAGGATAAATATTTATAATTCAAATTAATAAGTTTATTATATATTTTGTTTATGGAGGTTATAGATTAAAGTTGAATGAAATCTAAAGAAAATTTAATTGGTGCATGGGCTGTACTGACTGGAGTTATTATAGCATTGATTTTTGGCTTATTTCAGCAATATGTAATAACCTCTTATAAAGGGGCTATATATTTAACACTAGCATTTATTGGGGTTTTAATAGGATTAGTTGGAATAAGAAGCGACTCTAGCGAATCCACAACATTTCTTTTTGCAATAATAAGTTTAGTTATAGTTAGTTCTATGGGCCAAGAAAGACTTATTCTTTTTGGAGAAGTAGGATTAGTAATAGTAACCATACTTAATGCATTACTTACAATGTTTATACCAGCTACGATAGTTGTAGCATTAAAGACAGTATTCTCTGTTGCAAGAGTTTAAATTATGAATAAGGACTTTAAAGTGAAGACTTTATTAGAATAAAGGTTCAAAGTAGTATTATTTATTTAATTGTCTTACTAAATCTTTAGTCGGTTTATGCAATGAATCTTTGTATGCTGAACGAAGAGCCCTATATGCAGCTTCGTAACCATGTTCAGAAATTTTATGTCCTTTACCGAATACATAATGGCCTGCCATGGCAGAAGCAAATCCGAAGTTAATACTTCCTTTTCCTACTACAGGAGAATCCAATTCAACCCTTATTAATCTACTTGTAGCTTCTACAATTCTTCCCTCAAGCGACGTTCCATCATCATAATCTGTTCGTATTGGAATATAGTTTGTTCGTATGTCTTTTTCTATCTTCTCTGCTCTTTGCCATCCTTTTTGGGCTTGTTCAACTTTTTTCTCAGCGTAAGCGCGAATAGCCGTCTTTCCAAGTTGGACTATGCTTGGAGGTATTTTTCCATCTATTTGATGATGGCTCCTATCATCGATTGGCTCAGTATATGAAAATTCTATTCTTCCAGAGTTTTCTTCAAATCTTAATTTCCCTTTCATATAGAATTTGATATTTATATTATTTATATTAATTTCGGTGATAAAATTCCTTAGTCCTTAATAAGGTCTTAAAAAAGAATACTCTATTATGAATTTATTATAAAAAGAAAATTAGTAATCTCTAAATTTCTCTGAAGAACTATCAACCCTCTCTGGAACAGATGCTTTTGGAAGTCCTATTTCTGCAAAAGATGGAGTAGCTATTACTATATTTTCTCCAAAACCTGTTATGCTTCCTTCTAGAGCTTCTGTAGTTTTCTTTAATTTTGATATAGCACGTTTCAATTCAATAACGTCTTTTTTTCTTAACGTCTGTATATCTACAATAGCTATAGTATATCCTTCTCTTAAAGAATTTAATACATCGTTAATATCCTCAAATTTTCTTAAAACAAAAGGTCTTACATTTACTTTGGATTTTTTTTCCTCTGGACCAAGATCTATTTCAAAATAATCCTCTCCACTAGAGCCGCTATTACTCATCCAATTTTTTATTTTATTAAAGACCATGAAAAAAATAAATTTGACAACTTTATAAACATTTCTATATTGAGATCTTATTATTTTACCTTATCCATTATCTCAGATCTAAGTCGTTCAATATCCTCCCGCATTATTAGTTCTTGTTTTTCTAAAGATTTCATCCTTAATGAAAGCAAATCTAGCTTTTCTTTTAACTCTTTTTTCAAAGAATTTTTATCTGCTTTTACCATAACTTGCCCCAAAACACGAAAAATATCTGATTTTGACTTTTCAACTTCTGATAAAGCTGTTTGAATTTCATTATTTTCAACTTGAAAAGTCTGCTTTTGAAAAATTAGATTTTGAAAAGTTTGTTCAAGTAATTGAAGTCCTTGAATTTTTTTATTTGTTTCGTCATCCAATTCCATTTTTAAATTGCCTTAATTTTAGATATTACTGTTCTAGGTTTATAAAATATTTTAGAATTGCAAAAATGACAACTAAACCTTTTGTCCAGCTTCTTAGATGAAATTGTTTTTCCACATTTAAAACATTTATAGTCAACCATGTAAAAAGAAAAATTTTTAGTTATTTAAATGTTACTCTAAATAATAAGCTCCTCCTGCAAAGATCTTATTGCAATTTTTACATGCCCAAATTCCAGCAGATTTTCTTTTGATGGCTTTTTTACTGCAAAATGGACAAATCTGCTTTTTTCTTTGTTTGTTTTCTACCGCTAATAATTTTATTCTTACTCTAGTTCCATAACCAGCTTTATATCTTCCAGCTGATTTTATTTTTTTTGTTCTTGCCATTTTTTAAAATATTAAATGGGGCCACCCGGATTTGAACCGGGGTCGCGAAGTCCCAAACCTCGAAGCATAACCAGACTAGCCCATGACCCCAGGAATTAATTATAATTAATTGTATAGGTCGATTTATAAAAGTTTATTTTTTCTTTTTTTCAGTTTTTTTTGTATCTATTGCTTCTTTTTCATCAGTTGTACTTGTTGTTGGGATAGTTGGTGATGTTTCTGCTTCTTTAGCAGCTTCAGCTTCTTTTTCTGCTTTTATTTTAGCATCTTGAGTTTTCTTTATTTCAGCAAAATAAGATTCAATTTCTTTTCTTTTTTCAGGAGATGGAATTGTTTTTTCTTCTTTAATTTCTTTATCATATTTTCCTTGAGAAATTTCATTTGCAACTTTAATTGGATCTTTATTATCAATTAAAATTCCTAGGCTAACACAAGTTCCAATAACTGTTTTAACCATTGATTTAAGATCTGATTCCAAGGCTTCTGACAGTTTTGTTTTCGCAATTCCTATTATTTGTTCTATTGATATATTTCCAACCTTAATATTTTTTTGATCACCAGATGCTTTTTCTAATTTTAGTTCTTTTTTAATAAGTTCTGAAACTGGAGGGGATTTTACTTTTATTTTAAATTCCTTAGTTGAAGGATTTATATCTAATTCAACTGGAACTTTTGTTCCTTTAAAAACTAAGGTAGCTTCATTAACTTTTGATATTACATTTCCTATATTTATTCCCATTGGGCCCAATTGTTGAGCTAAGCTAGGACCTGGCGTCATGCTTCCTCCCTCGACTAAGAGTTTTACTATCATTGTAAGACACCTACGGTTTCTTGACACTCAACTTCCCTTATGTATATAAGTTTATTTATCATATTTTTCTATTCTTCATTAATATCACTAGAATCTTCAATACTACGCCTTATAACCTTTACGTTTTCTATTTTAATAGTAACTGGGATTTGAACAACAGCACCCAATAAATTAACAACAACCTCTCCTTTTTGTTTATCTATACGAATAACTTTAGCTTTTTCTTTTTTGAATGGTTCTGAAAGTATTTCGATAATGTCATCTTTTTCAATATTAATTGCTGTTATTTTAGGCTCAAGCATATTTTTTATTTCTTCATAATCAACAGTCTTACCAATTATTCCTTTAATATATGGGAAATTAAAACAAGATTCCTCTGCATTATCACGATTAGAAGCTTCTAAAAGGATATATCCTCTAAGTCCCTTTGGTCTTGCTAAAGAATATACATTTAATTTTTTTTTCAATATTTGCGCAGCTACCATATCTAAGACTCTTTCTTCTTTATTTGTTGTTACTTTAATTATAAAAATAATTTTAAGCTCCGCTACTTCAAAACTTAAAGAAGTAGTAATTTCATTTATTTTACAAGGTTTATTAATCTTTCTATTTATGTTAAAGCGTTAATGCTCTTACAATTAAAGAAATAATAAATCCAATTAATCCTATCAATAAAATACCAATAACTGAGACTTTAGCAACCATATAAAATTCTTCTTTCTCTGGTTTTCTAAGGACATGCCATACTCTTACACATTTATTAAAAAAAATTTTTAAATTAAATGCCATAAAACTAAAAATTTAGAATGTATTTAAACCTTATCTTATTAAATTTTTACTTCAGAAAGTAAGATTTATAAAGACAAAAATCTTTTAGTATATAACTTAATTATATTATATAAAAAAGAGACAATTTAAAAATGAAGAGAGAGAGAGAGAGTGATAAAAATTATAGGATGCTTGTTATTCTGAATGTAATTTTAATTATTATTGTTATAGGACTTTTAATTTATTCTTTTGCCCCGCAATTATTTGATAAAGATATAAGACTTGCACCTGCAGGAGATTGTAAAGGAACATTGTTTCCAACGTTTTTTGGAGTTTTTTGTGTATTCGGAGAAACTGATAATATAAATCCTGTATCTATTTGGATAAACAGATCTTTTATTGACCATACAAACACTTTAAATATAAAAGTTGGAGATCCTGGGGGACTGAGAATTTCGGGATTAAATTGGAAAGTTCCACCAGGTAGTTTTCCAACTGAAGTTCCTACAAATGTTGAGGTGCATGGAAAATTAAAAGTCAGTGATTATCTTGATGTAAAATATAATCATTTGCTTTATAATGATAGTGCAGGAGATAGATCATTTGTTGCATTAAGACCTCCAGAAAGTTACATCTTAAGATTCACAAACTTTATTCAAAGTGATGGAATTAACAAAACAACAGTTGAAAAGCTTACAGAAGGGAATGTCTGGCAGCAAGCTTGTGGTGAAAAAACAGACTCTGGTGGAACAATTAGTGATTGTAATATAGGATCTGTCACACTGTCTTTTAATAAGATAGTTGGAAAAACAGATAAAGTTGTAGATTTTAATGTTAGTAGAGGATTAGAAGGAACAATCCTTATGAAGGCCGGATAAACTTATTTTTTATTTTTTTTCCTTTTTTTATTTATATTACATGGCTTGCTGTAGAAATAAAACTATAAACAATATTAAGCTAATCTTAAATATCACAAAGATTAAACCATCATTAAGTAAAATAATTAATCATGTAAATTATCCATCTACCAGTGCTAATTTATTTATTCACTTCAGGAATTTTATTCCTAATTCGTTTGATAATTCTCCTTCCATAAGCTCGTCTCTTGGAATAACAGAGCCTAATATTTGTGGGCTTCTAACTCCTGTAATTATTACAGTTACTCTAATTGTTTTTTCCATATCAGGAGATATTTGAGCCCCCCAGATCATTCTAGCATCATCTCCTAAATGTTTTCCAACTTCTTCCATTACAATTTTAGACTCTTCTAAACTTAAATCATTACCACCTATAATATTTACTAAAGCTCCTTTAGCATTATTTATATCAACATCGAGCAAAGGATTATTAATTGCACGATCAACTGCTTCAAAAGCTCTAGATTCTGAGTTAGATTCTCCAACTCCAATCAATGAAACTCCACCATTAGTCATTATTGTTTTAATATCTGCAAAATCTAAATTTACAAGTCCTGCTTTTGTAACCATTTCTGCAATTCCTTTTACTGCATTAGTTAAAATTTCATCTGCCACTTTAAAAGCTGTTTGTAATGGTAAATCTGGAACTATTTCTAATAGTTTATCATTTGGTATAACTATTAAAGTATCAACAATACTTTCTAATTTTTCTAAAGAAATTGTTGCATTTTCTACTCTTTTTTCTCCTTCTAATGAAAAAGGCATTGTTACAACACCTATAACTAAAGATCCTTGTTTTTTTGCAATATCTGCTACAATAGGAGCTCCTCCAGAACCGCTTCCACCACCTAATCCACAGGTAATGAAAACCATATCAGCCCCGTTAAGTTTTTTCTTTATTTCATGCTCTGATTCTAGAGCAGCTTCTTCTCCTATTTTTGGATTTCCTCCTGCACCTAAACCTCTAGTTAATTCTCTTCCAAGTAAAACTTTTTTATCAGCATTAGTATAAAGAAGATCTTGAGCATCTGTATTCATAGCAATCATTTCTCCTCCTTTAACTCCTATTTCATGAATTCTATTTAAAGTGTTGTTTCCTCCGCCGCCAATACCAACAACCTTAATTTTAGCACTTTGTTTTTTTAAAAGCTCTTCTAATTCTTTATCAATATCTGCAACTTCGGAGTTATAATCATAAGAAAATCCCTTATTTGATTGATAGTAATCCTCACTTTTTTCGTCTTTTTCTTTATGTTCACTTTCCATTTTTTAAAAAAATATACTTAATTTATAAGGTTTGTTGTGGTAAAAATAAAACAGAAAAAAATAAGTTTCTATTAAACATTATTTTGAGTTTCTGTTTTAACTGTTTTTTCTTTAAAAATTAATTCAATGCCTAAAATATCTTTAAATTTATCATTTAACATTTTAATTATTGATCCAAAAAATTTGTCTGTCTCAAAAATCGCTTTTTTATCGGTTAAACTATAATCCAATCTTTTTTTTACAAAATAATCCAATAATGCATTAATTTTTTCTTTATCATCTTTAATCTTTCTTTCTACAATAAATTCATAAGCTATATCTTTTCCAGCTAAGGGATTATTAAAATCTACTAATACTCTTCCACCAGAAGCACTTACAATTCTGACTAAATTATAATCCATATGAAGAACCATTCCAGCTTTAGGAATTATTTTTTTTTCTGTAAAGACACTTAATGGGATTAATTTAACAAATTCTTTTCTTCTTTCTCCAAAAGCTTCATTAGGTTTTAATTCTATATAATATTTTTTTCCAATTTCTTTATCAATAAGTGAATTATCTAATCCATCAACAACCATTTTTTGGCCAACACAAATTATAAATGGATTATCATTTACTTTAATGCCTATCTTTTTTGCATCTTCTGAAATATTTGTATCAAAAATATCTTTGCCTAAAATCTTTCCAGTAAACTTTAGTTCAATAAAATCATTTTTATTTACTTTCTCCATTTAATACATTAAAAGGTAATCTTTATAAATATAATTTCATGAGAGTTAATATGGCTTATAAAATTATTGATGGTACTGATGTTAGATCTGGAAGCACAATTATTATCGACGGTGAACCTTGTATAGTTAAAACAATTGATATTAGTAAAACTGGAAAACATGGTCATGCTAAAGTTAGAATAGAAGCTATTGGAATCATTAATGGTAAAAAAAGAGTTATTGCTCGCCCAGGACACGAAAGATTTG
Source organism: Candidatus Woesearchaeota archaeon (assembly GCA_964360755.1). Taxonomy (GTDB): domain Archaea; phylum Nanobdellota; class Nanobdellia; order Pacearchaeales; family GW2011-AR1; genus JACPLR01. The sequence continues at coordinate 4,881 of CAYHYE010000001.1, read as the reverse complement.
AAGTTCCTATGATTGAAAAGAAAAAAGCTCAAGTTCTTTCAATTAGTAAGGAAAAAGTTAATGTAATGGATATAAATAATTATGAAACTTTTGATTTGATGCAAAATATTGAAGAAGTTCCAGATTTAGTTGATGGAGATAAAATTGAATATTGGGAAGTTGATGGTAAAAAAATTATTAAAAGGAAATTATAATCATGGCAAAACTAATAGCAGCACAAGCTAGACTTTTTAAGAATGTTTTTTTATGTAAAAATTGTGGTACAAAAATTAGAATGGATCCTAAAAAGATACTTAGGGGAAAAGTAAGATGTAGAAAATGTAAAAGGAAAGCTTTTAGAGCTATGAAAAAAATTTGATAGGAGCAATATGGTATTTTTTAATAGTTTTTTGTTTTATGATATAATATTTTTAGTTATTTTTACTTTATTTGTTGTTTGGTTTTTATATACTAGAAAAAGTAATTTAAAAAGAGAGGGAATTATTTATCTTTATAGAACTAAACTTGGAATAAAATTTATTAATTATGTTGGTAATAAGTATAAAAGAACAATCAATGTTTTGCAATATTTTTCTATTATTAATGGATTTATTTTAATGGTAAGTATAATATTACTCTTAATATTTACTATTTATACATATATCAAATTTCCACAAATAACGCAAGTTGTTAAAGCCCCACCTTTATTACCTTTAATTCCATATTTTCCTTCTATATTTGGATTGGAAAGTTTTTTTCCTCCACTTTACTTTATATATTGGATCATTGCGATTTTAATTGTTGCAGCTGTGCATGAATTCTCCCATGGAATTTTTGCTAAGTTTCATAGATTAAAAATTAAGAGCACTGGTTTTGCATTTTTGGGTCCTATATTAGGGGCTTTTGTAGAGCCAGATGAAAAACAAATGGTTAAAAAGAAGAATTTTGCCCAAATGGCTATTCTTTCATCAGGAGTTTTTGCTAATATAGTTACAGCGGCAATATTTTTTATAATTATGTGGGGGACTTTTTCCTTTGCTTTTAATCCTGCTGGAGTTTTTATTCATTCATATCCTCAAGGATTAGTAGAAATATCAGCTATTAAAACAATTGATGGGATTTCATTTAATGGAAATTTTGATGGTTTTTTAAATGAAGAAAAAAGTGAATTAATCAATATTAAAACAGATCAAGGAAGTTATTTAATACCTCAGGAAGCTTTAAAGAATCAATTATCAATAATAGGTGAAAATTTAGATAAAAGTGGGTTAAATGTTTATTTAGATGCGCCTGCTATAAAAAACGGCCTTGTTGGAGCTATCTCAAAAGTAGATGAATTTGAAATAAGATCTATGGAAGATTTAACATTAATTTTAGAATCTAAATCTCCAGGAGAAACTATTCATATTGAAACAATTACTAGAAGTGGTAAAAAAAATTATTATGAAATAATTTTAGATAATCATCCTTTAGAAAAAGAAAAAGCATTTTTAGGAATTAATTTAAATATTAATAATCTTTCTGGATTTAGAAAAACAATATCTAATGTTTTCTTTTTTAAAAATCCTAGCATTTTTTATGAAGAAAGCAATAAAACATTAGTTTTTATTTATTATCTTTTATGGTGGGTTGTGATGATTAACTTTTTTGTCGCTTTATTTAATATGCTTCCCGTAGGTATTTTAGATGGAGGAAGGTTTTTTTACTTAACGATTTTTTCAATAACAAAATCTGAAAAATCAGCAAAAAATGTTTATAAAATTTTTAATTATTTAATTTTATTTATATTTTTAGCGCTACTTTTTAGCTGGTTATTCGCACTTTAATTTATTGACGGAAAGAATAATTATTAAAAGTTAATTTATAGAAAGATATTTAAATAATAATTTGTTAATTATAGTATTAAAATGAAAGAGGAGAATATAAATGGCAAAGAAAAAAAAGAAAAAAAGATAAATTAATGTAGGAATTATTTTTTCTTTTTTATTTTGTATGAACTATTTCTTTTTTATTTTTTTAAAGATAAACTATTCCGTCTTTTGTAAGTGCTACAAATCTTATTCCTGTTGGAATAGATAATAATGAAGATATAAGGGCCATATGCTCCTTACCGTTTCCTGAAGCAATTGTTAATGCAACTTCTGTTCCACTAATTTTATCTTTTAATTTATCAAGTAAATCTTTTTTTAAATCAACTATTTTTTTATTTAGATCAACATTAATAAATTCGAATTTTTTTTCCATACTAAAAGATTTGGCAAAATCATCTCCAATAACAATTATTTTATCCCATTCTCCATATTTAATCAATCCGGAAACTTGTGCCCATGTTCCCTTTCCAGAACTTAATATAGTTACTAATTCCATTTCAAAATTTCTATTTATTTTAGTATATAAGTAAATTTATAAGGATTTATGTTTAATAATGTATAATATGGTAAGAGACTATCCTATAAATGAGATTATACTTAGGAAATATGAAAAGCCTTATGGAATGAGTAAAAGAGACTTAATTAAAAAAATTTGTTTATCTTTAGGATTATTACAACCAGGAGATAGTAGAGATATAATAGTTGATATTCTTAATGTTTTAATTGAAAATAGCAATAATAAAATAAAATCAAATTCTATAGAAATAAAAAATAAAGTTGTTGACTTAAGGAAAAAAAATAACCTAGGGCTAAAAGGTATTGCTGACTCAAATATAAGAAGGCAATTAAAAAGATTAAGGGATTTAATGATAGTAGAAAAACAAAATAATTTATACCATATAAGCGAATTTGAAACATTAGAAAGGATTTTCGACGATAAAATAGAGAAGTTTATTCTTCGTCCAAATATTGAAAGAATAAAAGAATATCTAAGGGAGCTTGAAAAGATATAGTAAGATTTATAAGCAACATATAATAGATAAAATTACCGTTAACTACATCGCTTGTATTTTAATTCTATAAATACTTGCGCATAGGTAGGAGGTATCATGGAAGAAAAAAAGTTAGAAGAAGCTTTAGATGAAATTAGAAAAACAAAAGAAAGAAAATTTGACCAAACTGTAGAGTTAATTATAAATTTAAAAAAGTTTGATATAAAAAGGTATTCTGTAAATACATTCATTACACTACCAAATAAAATTAAAGATAAAAAAACTTGCGGTTTTTTGGAAATGCATACTGATCTTATAGATACTATACCCAAAGCTGCTTTTTTAAAATATAAGGATAAAAAAGAATTAAAAAAATTGGTAAAAAAATACGACTTTTTTATATCTTCTTCTAATAATATGCCTGCTGTAGCTACAGTTTTTGGTAGGGTTTTGGGACCATCAGGAAAAATGCCTTCTCCAAAACTTGGAATAATTTTACAAGAGAATAACGAAGAAATTAAAAAGGTTTTAGATAAAATTAATAATTCTATAAAAATACAAACTAAAGAGCCTAGTATAAAAATTCCTGTTGGTAAAACAACTATGCCTAATAAAAGTATTTGTGATAATATAAGATATGCTTATAATTATATTGTAAATGAGCTTCCAAATAACAAAGAAAATGTTAAATCGATAATGATTAAATTGACAATGACTAAACCAATAAAAATAAAAATTTAAAATGGAAAAAAATAAAAAAAGCAAAATTTCAGACTACAAATTAAAAGAAGTAAAAGAATTAGTGGAGCTAATAGACTCTCATAATACTTTAATGTTTGCTTCAATTAAATCTCTTCCAGCTAAGAATTTTCAAAAGATTAAAAAAGGATTGGTTGAAAAGGCAATAATAAAAGTTATAAAAAAAAGATTGGCAATAAAAGCTATAGAATCTTCAAAAAAAGAAAATATTAAAGATTTAAAATCTTATTTAAAAGAAGATATTGCGATTATAATTTCTGATTTAGATCCTTTTGAATTGGCTGCTATTTTAAACGAAACTAAATCTTCAGTTAAAGCTAAGTCAGGTCAAAAATCTGATAGAAATATTGAAATTGAGGCTGGGATAACAGAAATTCCTGCAGGTCCAGCTGTTAGTGAATTTGGAGCAGCTGGAATCCAAGTAAAAGTTAGTGGTGGAAAAATAGAAGTATTAAAATCAAAAGTTATTGTAAAAAGTGGAGAAGTTATAAATCAAGGAATTGCAAGTCTTTTAGGAAAACTTGATATTAATCCTTTTAATGTTGGATTTATTCCGATAGTTGCCTTTGATCATGAATCTAATAAAATATTTACATCCTTAATAATTGATAAGAATGAGTTATTATTTGAATTAAAAAATTCATTATTATTTTCTAGAAATTTAGCAATAAATATAGGATATATTTCAAAAGATATAATTGGACTTTTGTTAGCTAAGGCATTATATCAAGAGCAATATTTAACAAATCTTTTAAATAAATCTGAAAATACTAATGTAAATTCTGTGGAGGTTAAATAATGGAATATGTATATGCAGCTCTTTTATTGCATAAACTTGGGCATAAAGTTGATGACTCAAATTTGACTAAGGTCATATCTGCAACTGGTTCAAAAGTTGATGAAGCTAAAATAAAGCTTTTAGCAAATGCATTAAAAGATGTAAACATTGATAAAGAACTTGAAAATGCAACAGCTTTAGCATCAGCTCCAGTAGCAAGTCAGCATGTGCCAGCAACCCAAGAGAAAAAAGAAGAAAAAAAGCATGAGGCATCAGCTGCTGCAGAAGGTTTATCCTCTTTATTTGGATAATTTTATTAGTTTTAGGATAAACCTTATAAATTTATATTTGGGATACTAACTAGTCTTATTCTATTAATATTTAAAAACTGGTGAATATTGTTATTTTTATGCCGACGTGGGACAATGGTACTCCACCCGCCTTGAGAGCGGGGCCTTTACAGGCCTCCCGGTTCGATTCCGGGCGTCGGCGTGCCTTGCCC